>DASTAU010000256.1:0-5170 GCA_035712425.1 Sphingomicrobium sp. | reverse complement strand
TCGGGCCTGAAGCGAAGGTCGTTGAGGTCGGGCGCGTTTGGATTGAGGCCCGCGCGGTCGAGGTTGAATCCGCCGCCCTTGTAGCCGCGCGAATAGCTCGCGTAGGTCAAGAGTCGATCCATCGGCTTGTAGCTGAGCACCACCGTGCCGGAGAGCTTGTCCTCCTTGTTCCGGCCGCCGCCGAAATTGCCGTTGACCGAATTGAGGATGCAAGGCGCCTGGCCCAGCGGCGTGAGCACCTGCGTTGCCAGCGCGTTGGCGAGGCCAGCGATCGCCGCGTTCAGTCCGCCATTCCCGCCCGGATTAGCCCCGGCGGTCGCCGCAAGAGTCTGAAGGCGGACGATGTTCGCGATATAGTTGGCGCACACGCTCGTGCTGTTGAGGTCCGCGCTGAGGTTCTTCTTGTCGATCGTGTAGCGCGCACCGAGCGTCAGTGAGAGCTGGTCGGTGATCTTGAAAATATTGTGGGTGAAGATCGCGTAATTCTTCCCCTTTTGCTTGAACACGTCGTCCGTCGTCTGGTTCGACAGCGGCGTATTGACGACCTGGCTGGCGATCGCATTGATGACCGTCGGATAAGCGACGACAGGGACGCCCGCGAAGGCTGGGTTCGTCGCAAGTTGGTTGGCGACGAAGCCCTGAGCGAACGGATTGAGCAGGTTGAAGCCCGGGAATCCGGCAAGCAGCGGGCTGCTCGCGCGTACGAGCGTTCCGAAATAAAGGTCCGCGTCGTTTCCGACCGAGAGATTGTCCCGTCGAGTCAAGTTTTCGTTCGCGAAATAGGCGCCCACGAGCCAGTCGAGGCGGTTATTCCAGGTATTTCCCTGAAGCCGCAGCTCCTGGCTGAACGTCTTGAACTTGTTCGCAAGGCCGCCGTTGTCGTCGCGATAGAGGATGTCGAGGTTGTTGAAGTCCGCGTCCTGGCCGCCGACATATTTGTTGAAGCGATAGGCGGTCAGCGAGGTGAGCTCCGCGCCACCGAAATCATACACCAGCTCGCCGGAAATACCCCCGTCCTTGACGTCGGAGCGGTAACTGCGGCCCGGTGTGATCGACACCTTCCGGGCGAACGGATCGTCTTCGATGACCGCGCCAAGCGCGCGCTCTAGCGCCGCGATCGTGGAAGGCTGTTCGGTAACCCCGCCATTGCCGTTTGAAACCGTGTCGTGGGCCGGCAAATACGGTGCCGCACAACACTCCTCGTTCTGCTTGGAATAGTCGGCAATCAAGCGGAAGGAGAGATTGTCATTGGGCTGGAACAGTGCCTGACCGCGAAGCATCCAGCGGTTGCGGTCGTTGACGTCGCGGCCGGAGATGACGTCCTTGAGGAAGCCGTCGCGCTTGTCCCAAACGCCGTCGAGGCGAAGCGCGATCGCGTCGCTAACCGGCCCCGTCACGCTGGCCTGGAGGCGGCGGAAGCTGTAATTGCCGATATCGATCTGGCCGCTCGCTTCTGGCGTAAATCGCGGCTTCGCGGTGATGATCGAAATCAGGCCGGCGGAAGTGTTGCGCCCGAACAGGGTGCCCTGAGGCCCGCGCAGAACCTCAATTCGGTCGAGCGGTCCAAGATCGGTCAGGCCGATTCCGGTGCGCGCCCGATAAACTCCGTCGATGAACAGGCCGACCGAGCTTTCGAGGCCCGGGTTGTCGCCGACCGTGCCGACGCCCCGGATACGCGCGACTGCAGCGCCCGCTTCCGACGAGGTCGAGGAAACAAGAAGCGATGGCGCCACCTGGTTGAGCTGCCTGATGTCGGTAGCGCCCGTGTATTGAAGGGCCTGCGCCGTTACCGCACTCACCGCCATCGGGACATCGGACAAGGCTTCGTTGCGCCGAGTCGCCGTGATGACGATGTCGCTGGTGTCGACGGGCTGCTGCTGGCGCGCCTGGTCCTGGGTGGCCGCGCCTTCGGCAGCGCCCGGAGTCGGCTGCGCCGCCTGCTTGTCGGTGTCGGTGTTTGAAACGGCGGTCTGGCCAAATGCCGGAGTCGCAACAGCGACGAGGCCAGCCGAAAGCAGCCACGCGGACTTGCGGATCATGTCAGTCTCTCCCCCGTGAGCGCTCGTGCGCCCGGTCCGAGGGGGAAGCTAATCCTGATAACTAATCAAAGAAAGCGAATGCGTCCGCGCAACGACCAAATTGCCGTTCGCGTGAAGCAATTTGGCAACACGAGTGTAAGTAAGCGCGGGCGTTCTTACTTCGGTGCCAGCACCATCAGCATCTGGCGGCCTTCCATGCGCGGATGCGCCTCAACCTTCGCCATCTCCTGGGTTTGCTCCTGGACTCGGCGGAGCACCGCCATGCCGAGCTCGCCATGCGCCATCTCGCGGCCGCGGAAGCGCATGGTGACCTTTACCTTGTCGCCTTCCTCGAGGAACTCGAACACCTTCTTCATCTTGGTGTCGTAGTCGTGGTCGTCGATGTTCGGACGCATCTTGATCTCCTTGATCTCCTGCGTCTTCTGCTTCTTGCGCTGCTCGGCGGCCTTCTTTTGCGCTTCGTATTTGTAGCGGCCGATATCGAGGAACTTGGCGACCGGCGGATCCGCGTTGGGGGAGATCTCGACCAGGTCGAGTCCCACTTCCTGCGCCTGTTCCAAGGCTTCGCGCGTAAACATCACGCCCAGATTTTCGCCGTTTTCGTCGATCACCCTGACCTTCTGGGACTGGATGAACTCGTTGTAGCGGGGGCCGCTCATCGGCGGCGGCGGCGCCATTCCTCGGCGCGGATAGGGCGGTGGTATATGCAGTCTCCAGAAAAATTGGTCTTCAGCGTCGCGAGTTAGGCACTCGCGAGCCTCATGAAAAGTCCGCGCGAATAATTGTGAGTCTTTTTTGCCGTGAGCTGTGGCGGACTCGCGTCAGCGCACGAGATGCAGAAGGGGATAAGGCCGCCCCTCACCATCGTTGGATGAACGTCCGGCAACCCGGAAGCCCAGCCGCTCGTAAAAGGCGCGCGCGCCTGCGTTCTGTTCGTTAACGTCGACTCGAAGCGCTCCTTCGTGCCCCGCCGCGAAATCTTCGACCAGCAAGCGCCCGACGCCCTGTCCGTAGACCGAGGGATCGACGAACAGCGACTCGATCTCGTCATTCGACCCACCCAGAAATGCGACCGGCACGTCGTCGGAATTGGCGGCGACCATCAGCGTCGCCGTGGGCAGGTAATCCTCGGCGACGATGCGGTCGATCGCCAACCGGTCGTCGCTCGTCAGGAAATTGTGAGTTGCATCGACCGCCCGGCGCCACACGTCCAGCAATTGCGGAACATCGTCAGGCCGCGAGGCGCGGACGCGGAAGTCTCCGCTCACCGAAGGTCCGGGGCAACCGCCTCCTCGCGTATCATCGCGACCGCTTCGTCGAGGCTCATCATTTTCTGATGCTCGTCGCTCCCGAGCCGGCGAAGAGCAACGGTGCCCTCCTCGGCCTCGCGCTTGCCGACGACCAGCAGCAGCGGGACCTTGGCGAGGCTGTGCTCGCGCACCTTGTAATTGATCTTCTCGTTGCGAAGATCGGTCTCGACGCGGATGCCCGCCGCCGTGAGCCTCTCGGCGACCTGCAGCGCATAATCGTCGGCTTCCGAGACGATGGTCGCGACCACCGCCTGCACGGGTGCGAGCCACAGCGGGAACTTGCCCGCATAATGTTCGATCAGGATTCCGATGAACCGCTCGTACGAGCCGAAGATCGCTCGGTGGAACATGATCGGGCGGTGCTTCTGCCCGTCCTCGCCGATGTAGGTCGCATCGAGGCGCTCGGGCAGCACCCGGTCGGACTGGAGCGTACCCACCTGCCAGGTGCGGCCAATCGCGTCCTTCAGGTGCCACTCAAGCTTGGGCGCGTAGAAAGCGCCTTCGCCCGGTACTTCCTCCCAACCGAACTGTTCGGTCGCCATTCCAGCGGCCACGACCGCGGCCCGAAGCTCATCCTCGGCCTTGTCCCAGTCCTCGTCGCTTCCGAACCGCTTCTCTGGCCGAAGCGCAAGCTTGATCTCGTAAGTGAAGCCGAAGTCCCTGTAGACCCGGTCGGCAAGTTCGCAGAAGGCTCGCGCCTCCTCCACGATCTGGTCCTCGCGGCAGAAGATGTGGGCATCGTCCTGGGTGAACTGGCGAACGCGCATCAGGCCGTGGAGCGCTCCGTGCGGCTCGTTCCGGTGGCAGCTTCCGTTCTCGTAGAAGCGGATCGGCAGGTCGCGATAGCTGGTGATTCCCTGCTTGAAGACGAGGATGTGGCCGGGACAGTTCATCGGTTTCAGCGCCATCAGGTCCGCGTCGCCCGACAACACCGGCGCATCGTCCTCGGTCGAGGGAATCTCGTCCGGCACGATGAACATATTCTCGCGATACTTCCCCCAGTGGCCGCTCTTCTCCCACTGCCTGGCGTCCATCAGCTGCGGGGTCTTGATCTCCTGATAGCCGGCTTCGTCGATGCGCCGGCGCATATAGGCTTCGAGCTGGCGGTAGATGACGAAGCCGTTGGGGTGCCAGAAGACGCTGCCGTGCGCTTCCTGCTGGAGGTGGAACAGGTCCATCTCCTGCCCGATCTTGCGATGGTCGCGCTTTCCGGCTTCCTCGAGGCGCACGAGATAGGCGTCGAGCTGCTTCTTGTTCAGCCACGCGGTTCCGTAGATGCGCGACAGCATCGGGTTCTTGGGATCGCCGCGCCAGTAAGCGCCCGACACGCGAGTCAGCTTGAACGCGCTCGGATCAAGCTTCCCCGTCGATGCAAGATGCGGGCCGCGGCAGAGATCGATCCAGTCCGTCTCGCCATGGCCCGTCTTGTACATGGTGATAGGCTCGCCCTCCGGCAGCTCCATCACCCATTCGGCCTTGAAGGCCTCGCCATGGTCGATGAAGAACTCACGCACCCGGGCGCGGTCCCAGACCTCGCGGACCAGCGGCTTATCGGCGGCGATGATGCGCCGCATCTCCTCCTCGATCGCCGGTAGATCCTCCTCGGTGAAGGGCCCGCGCTCAGCGGTCGGGGCGAAGTCGTAATAGAAACCGTCGTCGGTCGCCGGACCGAAGGTGATTTGCGTTCCGGGATAAAGGTTCTGCACCGCCTCGGCGAGGATGTGCGCGAAGTCGTGCCGGACGAGCTCGAGCGCGTCCGCTTCGTCGCGCGAGGTGATGAGCGCGAGATTCGCATCGTTCTCGAACGGCCGCATGATGTCC
>DASTAU010000255.1:0-5427 GCA_035712425.1 Sphingomicrobium sp. | reverse complement strand
TCCTCATCGGCGAGTTCGACGGTCGCTCCGAACCGAACCTGGTCGCGCACCTCCTGCTTCGCGGGATCGACGACTTTCGCTTCTTTCATGATCTTCGCGAGATAGCCGAGCCGCCGGTCGATCTCGCGCAGGCGGCGCTTGCCGTAGATATAATCGGCATTCTCTGACCGGTCCCCGAGCGACGCGGCCCAAGAGACCGTTTCAACGATCTTAGGCCGCTCGACGCCGAACAGCTCGTCATATTCGGAGCGGATCCGAGCCAGGCCTGCCGGAGTGATGTAACGATCAGCCACGAGGGCGGATTATCAGCCGGGCCTGTTCTTCCCAAGATAGCGCGACACGTGAAGCGCAGTCCGTTGGCCCGATGAGCCACGCAGCGAATCGTAGACAACGCTGTTTTCGATGACGCGCTGCACGTAGCCGCGGGTCTCGTCGTAGGGGATCGCCTCAATCCAGCCGACCACGTCGACGTGGCCACGCGGATCGCCGAGCTGGCGCACCCATTTACCCGCGTTGCCCGAGCCCGCGTTGTAGCTGGCGACCGCGAGCGGCACGTTGCCATTCCAGATGTTGAGCATGTGCTGGAAGTAGGCCGAGCCGAGCGTCACGTTGTAATTGGGGTCGCTGATCAGCCGGTAGCCGTCGTAGCTCAGGTTCATCTTGCCAGCCTGGTCCCGCGCCGTCCCCGGCATCAACTGCATCATTCCGCGCGCACCGGCGTGGCTGATCGCATATGGATCGAACGAGCTCTCCTGGCGGCTGATACCGTTGGCGAGGGACCAGAGATTGCTCGAAACGGAAGCGGAAAGCATCGGATAGGCCTGCCGCACGTAGAAGCTCGAGCCCTTGATCCGGGCCATGCGGGCGACCCAGACTGGCAGGTCCTGCCGCCGGATCTGCTCTGAAAGCTGAAGCGCGAGGTTGCGATCGACGTCAGTGTCGAGAGATCGGGCCAATGCCTGGACGAACAGAGCTTCATCGGTCGACTGGCCCTGCTGTGCGAGAAGACGCAGGGCCTGGACCAGCCGGCGGCTGTTGAACGCAGCGCGCTGCACCGACGTCGTCGTATATTGGGGCAGGGCGGCAGGCGGCGGCGGAACCGGGCGGCCGAGCCGTTCGAGCGCGAGCTGTCCGTAGAACAGGTCCGGATAGGCCGCGGCGCGCTGGAAATAGGATGTTGCGGTCTGAAAATGGCCGGCGCCGAGCGCTGCGCGGCCAGCCCAGTAATCACCTTTAGTCTGCACCTGAAGCGAACGGCCGGCGCGCGCATAGCGGTCGAACATTGAAAGCGCGTTGGCTGGTTGCCGAAGACGGTCGAGCGCGACGCTGCCGCCGAGCCAGGCGAGGCTCGTATAATCGTCGCGCACGCCAAGCGGCTGATCCGCGACCTCGGCGCCCGCTGGGAGCACGTCATCGATCTGGCGGGTGATGTTGTAGACGTTCTGCCAGTCGCGATCGTTCGCGGCGTCCTGGGCCAGCAGGAGCAGCATCTCGTAAAAGCGCTCGGGGTCCGCCGGCTTGTAGATGAAATGGTGGGCGCGGGCGCCGAGGTCTTGCGCGGCATTGCCGAAATTGTGCGCGCGTAGATAACGCGCCCGGTCCATCATCAGGCCGGCGTCGCTGGTGACACTGCCGATTACCGCGCCATAGCGGCTTTCGGCGTCGCTCGAATCCTGCTGCATCGCGATCCGTGCACCGAAGGCCGCCTGCCGTTCGGGGCTGGCGAGCGAGACGAAGCGCGAAGCGTCGTCGGGCTTCTTGTCGAACAAGAGCGAATCGATGCGCTTGTCGTGATCGGCGCGCGTGAAGCTGCCGCCGTAGCGTGCCCAGATTGATTGCTCGTCGGTATTGCTGAGGTCAGACGAAGCCCACGCGTGACGAGCGGCGTCTAGCGCTTCCGTGGTTCTTCCGCTCGCCGCATAGGATTCGGCAAGCCTCGCCCAGCCATTGCCAGTCTCGGGTTTCTCCCTTGCGAAGAAAGCGAGGACGGTCTGGGCATTCTCCCCGGAACGCATCGCCTTTTCCGCCCAGCCGCGCATTCTCGAGGCGTCGGGCCAATCGGGGTTGAGGATCAGGAAGTTCGCGTAATCAGCGAAACTATAGCCGCTGCTCTGGCGAAGGCGGCGCCACTGATCGAGCGCATAGGCTACGCTCGGCGCCGTCGTGTATCCCGGAGCGGCCGCATAAGTTGTGGGCGCGGCATATTGCGCCGAGCTCAACGGCGCAGTGGCCAGCAGAACCGGCCCCATCACAGCGAAACGCCACATGCTGGACATTTTGCAATCCCGCTCCTTATCAGCCAGTGAACGCGGCCAATCCGTCCACAGAAAAACTCGTCATCCCGGAGTTAAGTTCATGTTTTTCGGCTCGATCCCGGCGCTCGTGACCCCCTTTTTGGGCGGGCGTGTCGCCGAAGACACATTCAGCGCGTTTATCGAGTGGCAGATTTCCGAGGGTTCGGACGGCCTGGTGCCGTGCGGGACGACGGGGGAGGTGGCGACCCTCAATGCCGACGAGCACCGGACGGTAATCGCCACTGCGGTCAAGGCTGCGAAGGGCAGGGTGCCGGTCATCGCGGGATGCGGAACCTATTCGACGGCCGCATCGATCGAGAGAAGCCGCGCCGCAGCCGATCTCGGCGCGAACGCCGTGCTGGCGGTTGTCCCATATTACAATAAGCCGAGCCAGGCGGGGCTTGCTGCTCACTTTCTTGCGATCGCGGATGCATCGCCATTGCCGATCGTCGTCTACAATGTCCCATCGCGAACCGTCGCGGACATTTCGGTCGAGACGCTGGCGCAGATTTCGGAACATCCCAAGATCGTCGCGGTGAAGGACGCGACCGGCAATCTGGCCCGCGTATCGGCTCAGCGGCTCGCATGCGGCGAGGATTTTTGCCAGCTGAGCGGCAATGACGACATGGCGCTCGGCTTCAACGCAATGGGCGGCGTGGGCTGCATTTCGGTCACCGCGAATGTGGCGCCGAAGCTCTGCGCGGACTTCCAGAAGGCGATGCGCGACGGGAATTGGGACGAGGCGGTGAAGCTGCAGGACAGGCTCTATCCGCTCCATGCTGCGCTATTCACCGATGCCTCGCCAGCCCCGACCAAATATGCGCTGACCCGCCTAAGGAATGATTTCCCCGCCGATCTTCGGCTCCCGCTAGTCGAGGCTTCGGCTGCATCGAAGAAGGCCGTCGATGCTGCCTTGGAGCATGCGGGTCTTATCTAAGTCCGATGGCCAAGCCGCTCCCAGCTCCTTTCGACAAGCAAAAGGTCGTGGCGGAAAACCGCCGCGCCCGGTTCGACTATTTCGTCGAAGAGCGTTTCGAGGCCGGAATCCAGCTCGCCGGAACCGAGGTTAAATCGCTCCGGGGCGGGGAGGGCTCGATCGCCGAGAGCTATGCGACCGTGGAAGGCGATGAGGTCTGGCTGATTAACAGCCACATCCCCGAATACAGCCACGGCAACCGGTTGAACCACGAGCCTCGGAGACAGCGTAAGCTCCTGCTGAAAAACCGGGAAATCGCGAAACTGCAGGGCGCGGTAACGCGCCAGGGGCTAACGCTGGTCCCCCTTTCCCTCTATTTCAACGGTCGTGGGCGGGCGAAGGTCGAGCTGGCGCTCGCTCGAGGCAAGAAGGTGCACGACAAGCGCGAGACCATCAAAGAGCGGGACTGGAAGCGCGAGCAGCAGCGCTTATTGCGGCACAATGGCTGATCCGGCGCCGGGAACGGGCCGGATGCGCTGGCTGACTCGGCACATCCCGACGCGGGAGACGGTGCACGAGCATCGGTTGCTGAGGCCGTTCGCGCCGCATCTCACTCATCCATCATTATGGCGGATGACCCGCCGGTCGGTGCCTCGCGGAGTCGCGGTCGGGCTGTTCGTCGCGGTCATCATTCCGTTCATGCACACCTTCATCGCGGCGCTGGTCGCCATTCCGACGAGGGCAAATGTTGCTGTGGCGGCGATTTTCACGCTTGCCGTCAATCCGATCACGATCCCTCCGATGTATTATGCCGCTTACCGCATCGGGTCATGGGAGCTTCATCATGATGCGACCCTCCTGAACCCGGCCGCCGCCGAGCGCTTTTCGAGCGAGCTCAGCCGTCTGCTGTTCTGGGTGCATCATGCCTCGGGGCCCATCGCGGTTGGAATCCTCAATATCGCCGTCGCGGCCGGGCTTGTCGGCTATCTTGTATCGAGCCTCGTCTGGCGCTTATGGGCGCGCAGCAGGTGGCAGCAACGGCACCAGGTGCGATCTGCGAATTGATTGCAGTCAATTGACTGCCGTTCGCAGTCGGAGAAGGTCCGATAATCGATTCTGTTTTGGCCGAATGAGGATTTGCCGCTGAGAGCGGCGCATCCTGAAATTTGGGAGGGGTTTCAAATGGTTCGAGTTCTTTCTGTCGCGCTTGCAACGACCGCGCTCGCGGCTTGCGCCACGCAGGCGCCACCGACGCCGGTCCAGCCGGCAGTCGTCGAGGCTCCGGCCCCGGCGCCGGCGCCCGCCGCCGTTCCTGCACCCAAGCCGCAATATGGCACGTTCGGCTTCGACGCGGCGGGCATGGACAAGACCGTCGCCCCGGGTGACGACTTCTACGAATATGCGAACGGAACTTGGGTCAAGAACACGCCCATTCCGGCCGACAAGGCGCGTTACGGCATGTTCAACGTGCTGGACGACCTCTCGAAGGACCGCACGCGGACCATCATCGAGGAGCAGGCGAAGGACCCAAACAGCAAGATCGGCAATGCCTATCAGAGCTTCATGGATGAGGCGGCAATCGAGTCGAAGGGCCTCACGCCGTTCGAGCCGTGGCTGAACGAGATCCGCGGGACGAAGACCAAGGCGAACCTGGTCAAGCTTTACTCCGACGCGGACCGGCTCGGCGTCGGCATTCCGTTCAACGCCTTCATCGGCCAGGACCGCAAGGCGTCAGACCAATATGCGCTGAACGTCTTCCAGGGCGGTCTCGGGATGCCGGACCGCGATTATTATCTCTCGGCGGATCCGAAGCTGGCCGAGACCAAGGCCAAATATCTCCAGCACCTGACAAACATGCTGACGCTCGCTGGCGAGCCGAACGCCGCCGCGCGGGCGAAGGCGATCCTCAATCTCGAGACCAAGATCGCCCAGGTCCACTGGACGCGCGCGGAGAGCCGCGACGCCAACAAGACCTACAACAAGATGTCGCTGGCCGAGCTTCACAAGTTCGCGCCTGGATTCGATTTCGCGCAGCTGCTGAAGGACGCCGGAGCGAACGTCGATTCCGTGATCGTTTTCCAGCCGAGCGCGTTCAAGGGAATCTCGGCCTTGCTCGGAAGCACCCCGCTGCCGGTCCTTCGCGACCAGCTCCTGGTGCGTTCGCTCGACGCCTATGCGGCCTATCTGCCGAAGAAGTTCGACCAGGAGAATTTCGCT
>DASTAU010000254.1:0-2976 GCA_035712425.1 Sphingomicrobium sp. | reverse complement strand
TCCAACCGCGGCGCGTACCAGAAAGCTGCTCTTCATGATCCCGGTTCCCTTTCGATCAGAGCGAGGGCGCGAAGCGTCTACGCGGGGCTGTTGTTGTTGTGATGATTGCGAAGGACGAAATAGAGCCCAATGCCAGCGGCCACGACGACAAGCGCGATCAGCAGCGGGCTGATTCCGAGACCCCCGGCGGGACCCTCGACGGGTGGAACCGGGATCGGCTGCGGCGGCGGCGATTGCGCAGCGGCGGGCGCAACGTCGACCTGCGGGAGGACGCATCCGCCAGCGGCCTGCGTTGCAGCGACCGCGGCAGCAGCAGCGCCACAAACTGCAACGGCTGAGGCGCCGCCACTCATGACGCTGAGCACAGCCCATGGATCGGCCTGCGGAACCGGCGCGGAGGCCGGTGAGGCCATGACCGCGGTCGAAGTGAAAAGCATTGATCCCGCTACGAGGACGCCGATCATTCCGCGATTGCGCACCCTGTTTCTCCTGCCGCAGGGGAAAGAATCCCCGCTCGAAAAGGCCGTAACGATTAATCCGTTTCGGAGTTGCATGCCACCGCTTCGGACAAAAATTTTTTAATCCGCTGTAACAACGGCTGTTTTTGAATTCTCGGGGCCACTTGGCGGTGGTGGTGTGGCCTGTTAGCCGCACCCGTCATGAGTGCCGCAACAGTTCCGCCGCTTCCCGAATGGGCGCCGCACCAGGCCGTGTGGATCGGCTTCCCGAGCGATCCCGAGTTGTGGCTTGGCGACCTGAAGCCCGCGGAGGTTGAAGTCGCAGAGTTCGCGGCAGGGATTTACGCCGGCGGCAAAGGCGAGAAGGTTCGGCTCGTGGCAGCGCACGAGGGCGCAGCGGAGAGTGCGCGGAAGCTGGCGCCCTTTGCAGAAATTATCGTCGAGCCGTTCGGCGATATTTGGCTGCGCGATACGGGGCCGATCGTGATCGGCAGCGGCGCTAACCGCCGCGCGCAAGGCTTCGGCTTCAACGGCTGGGGGGGCAAATATGAGCTCGAGGGCGACGAGGATGTGGGGGAACGCCTCGCTCGCACGTCTGGCTTGCCCTTCACGAGAGCAGACTGGATCCTCGAAGGCGGAGCCATCGACGGCGACGGCACCGGGACGCTGCTGACGACCGAGCAATGCCTGCTCAATCCAAATCGCAACACACTTAGCCGTGGGGAAATCGAAGCTAGGCTTCAACACGATCTCGGCATCGATCGGGTAGTGTGGCTCGGCTCAGGCCTGATGAACGACCACACCGACGGCCACGTCGACAATCTCGCGAGATTCGTGGCGCCAGGTCGCGTGGCCGTACCGAAGGCGACAGCAGACGATCCGAATTCGGCGGTTTATGACGATGCGACACAGCGGCTGCTCGACGCAGGGCTGGACCTCGTCCGCCTGCCCTCTCCCGGGCGGATCATCGGCGAGGACGGCGACATCATCCCGGCGAGCTACATGAATTTCTATATCGGCAACGCGGCGGTTGTTGTGCCGCAATACGGCGCCCCTAACGACCGCGCCGCGGTCGAGGACGTGCAGGCCCTGTTTCCCGACCGAGTTGCAGTCGGACTTCGCGCCGACCACATTCTGACCGGAGGCGGAAGCTTCCACTGTATCAGCCAACAGGTTCCCGAATGACCAAGCTCACCGTCGCTGCGCTGCAGCTCGCTTTGACCGACGACACCGACGCGAACATCCGCGCGGTGAGCGAGCTCGTCCGCGAGGCCGCCAGCAAGGGCGCCGAGATCGTGCTTCCGCCCGAGCTGTTCGAAGGTCCCTACTTTTGCCGGGTCGAGGACGAGAGCCTGTTCGCCAATGCGCAACCCACTTCGAAGCACCCCTCGGTCCTGGCAATGCAGGACTTGGCGAAGGAGCTGAAGATCTGGATCCCGACGAGCTTCTTCGAGGCCGAGGGACCGCACCACTACAACAGCCTCGCCATGATCGGTCCGGACGGAAAGGTCGCGGGTGTCTATCGCAAGAGTCACATTCCGGATGGCCCCGGATACGAAGAGAAATTCTACTTCCGCCCCGGCAATACCGGCTTCAAGGTTTGGGACGGTCCCCACCATTCGACGCTCGGCGTCGGGGTCTGCTGGGATCAATGGTATCCCGAGACCGCGCGCGCGATGATGCTGATGGGCGCTGACATCCTGTTCTACCCGACCGCGATCGGGACCGAGCCCCACGACCCCGACCTCGACACGTCGCGGCTGTGGCGCCGGGCGATGATCGGCCATGCGGTGTCCAACGTCGTCCCCGTCGTCGCCGCCAACCGTATCGGAACCGAGCACGGCCAGCGCTTCTACGGCCACAGCTTCATCTGCGACGAGCGCGGCGACATACTCACCGAATTTGGCGCGGACGATACGGGAGTGCTCGTCGCGACCCTCGACGTAACCCAGGCGAAGAAGCATCGCGCCGCCTTCGGCTTCTTCCGCGACCGCCGGCCCGAGCTTTACGGACGGCTCGTCGAAGACCGATAGGCGAGCGCCCGCTCGAACACGCTCTCGAACATTTCGCGCGTCAACCTTCCCGTGTTCGTATTCTGCCGGGAGCAGTGGTAACTCGAGAGCAGCACCCGGCCGCCGGGTGCAGCCACTTCCCCGCCATGTACGAACTTGGCCGGAGCGCCGAGGTGAAGCGCTTTCAAGGTCGAGCCAAAGGCGATCTGGCCGAGCGCGACGATGACTTTGACACCCCGCAGCGCCGCGAGCGAAGCTTCTAAATAGTTGCGGCACGTTGCCACTTCGGCCGGCAACGGCCGATTTCCGGGTGGAAGGCATTTGACCGAGTTCAGCACGATGGTCCCTACGAGCCCGATGCCGTCGTTCGCTTCACCATGATAATCGCCATCCGCGAGGCCAAACTTGAGCAGCGTCGAGTAGAAAATCTCGCCCGAATAGTCGCCAGTAAACGGCCGGCCGGTGCGGTTCGCGCCTCGCCTTCCAGGCGCAAGACCGACGATTGC
>DASTAU010000253.1:0-2606 GCA_035712425.1 Sphingomicrobium sp. | reverse complement strand
GTCGCTTCGACACGACCTACGGCGAATATGTGCTCCCCTACGCCGACGTCCGCGCGTCGGCTGATCCAGACCGGACGCTGAGCGAGTTCGCGAAGAGCACCTACGCAGCCGCCGCCGATCTCGCGAGCTGGGACAGGAAGGTGCTGGAGCGGGAGCCGGTCGCGCCCTAAGGCGGCGCAATGAATCCCGTCATCGATCATCCGAGAATCATCGCCGAGCGGACCGGAGTTGCGGGCGCGGACGAGGTGCTGACCGAATCCGCGCTCGACTTCCTCGCCGAGCTCCACGAGCGCTTCGACCGACGCAGGCTCGAGCTGCTAGACCAACGCGTGGAGCGGCAGGCTCGCTTCGACGCCGGCGAGCTGCCCGACTTTCCCGAGGACACGCGCGAGATTCGCGAGGCGGATTGGACAGTCGGACCGATCCCAGCGGACCTTCAGGATCGCCGCGTCGAGATCACCGGGCCGACCAACGCCAAGATGGTGATCAACGCGCTGAACAGCGGCGCGCAGGCGTTCATGGCCGATTTCGAGGACGCGACGTCGCCGGTCTGGGACGAGCTCGTCCAGGGCCAGGTGAACCTCCGCGATTACTGGACCGACCGGCTCGACTACACAGACCCCGACAGCGGCCAGCGCTACCAGGTCGGCGACAATCCGGCGGTGCTTATCGTCCGCCCGCGCGGCTGGCACCTCCCCGAGGACCATGTGACGGTGAACGGAGAAGTCGTCTCAGGCGGCTTGTTCGATTTCGCGCTTTATCTCTGGAACAACGCGCGCGCCGCGCTGACCAAGGGCTCCGGCCCCTATTTCTATTTGCCCAAGCTGGAGAGCATGGAGGAGGCGACACTGTGGAGCGACGTCTTCGCCTTTGCCGAAGCCAAGCTCCGGCTCGAGCGCGGGACGATCAAGGCGACGGTACTGATCGAGACTCTGCCCGCGGCGTTCGAAATGGACGAGATTCTCTACGCGCTGCGTGAGAATATCGTCGGCCTCAACTGCGGCCGTTGGGATTATATTTTCTCATACATCAAGCGGCTTGGCCGCAGCCCCGACCGGCTCACGCCCGACCGGTCCCTGATGACCATGAACAAGGCGTTCCTCGCGGCTTATTCGCTGCGGCTGGTCGCGACCTGCCACCGCCGCGGCGCGTTCGCGATGGGCGGCATGTCGGCTTTCATCCCGGTCAAGGGCGACGAGGCCGCGAACGAGAAAGCCTTCGCCGAGGTGCGCGCCGACAAACTGCGCGAAGTGACCAACGGCCACGACGGCACTTGGGTCGCGCATCCGGGGCTGGTGCCGGTGGCGATGCAGGCGTTCGACGCGATGCATGGCCCCAACCAGCTGGCGACAATGCCCGGGTACCCCCCCGGCCGCGACGAGATGCTGAAGCTTCACGACGGCGTCCGCACCGAAGCCGGCGCCCGCGCGAACATCCGCGTCGGAGTCCAGTATCTCGCCGCCTGGCTCGGCGGGAAGGGCGCGGTGCCGCTCTACAACCTCATGGAGGATGCGGCGACGGCGGAAATCTGCCGCACGCAGCTATGGCAATGGCTGAAGTTCGAAGCGCCGCTCGACCTGGACCGCAACTTCACCCTCGACCTGTTCGAGCAATGGTTCGACGAGGAGGTCGGCCTGCTCGCCGAAGTCCCCAACATCGCCGAAGCCGCGCGGCTGATGCACAACATGATCGTCGCGGACGACCTCGTCGAATTCCTGACACGGCCCGCGTACGAGCTGCTTGGACTGACGCGTCCGCCTGTTGTGGACTTTGGCATCAGCAGTAAGCTAGCCTGATGATGCTTGCTGTCCTCGCACAAGTCGCTGCAGCGTCGCTTCGCGTTGGTCTGGCGGATGGATCGGACGCAACCGTCCAAGTCGTGGACGATCACAGCGTTGGCTATCGATTCAAAGTCGACTGCCTCAGCAGATGCACACGCTCATTGCATTATTCGGCGCCAATCGGCGACAGCCCGTTAGGGCTTCTCGACCTCGACCTCGACGGTCTGGTCTACTCCGTGTGGGGCACCGGATGCTGCTACATAGTAAGGGTTTGGAAGATAACTTCCCATGGCGTCGCCAAGGTACTGGAAGCGGGCAGTCGTGGCAGGCCGTCGATCGTCAATGCGCCAAGTCTCACGATCGTCACGTACATGCGACCGACCGATGCAAAGGGTCGAGAGACCAGCATGTCGCTTCGACCTATCCGGTGGACTTATTCCGCCGGCCGGTTCGCTGCTCGATAAAAGAAAAGGGCGCCGGAATCGCTTCCGGCGCCCTTCCTTGTTCGTGCGGTAAGAAAGCTTAAGCCGCCTTCTTCTCCAGCGCACTCTTCGCCTGGGCGATGATGGCGCTGAACGCCTCGGCCTCGTGCATCGCGATGTCGGCGAGCACCTTCCGGTCGAGGGTGATCCCGGCGAGGTTCAGCGCGTGGATGAACTGGCCGTAGGTCAGCCCTTCCGCGCGGACCGCGGCGTTGATTCGCTGGATCCAGAGGGCGCGGAAGCTCCGCTTCTTCACCTTGCGGTCGCGGTAGGCATATTGCCCGGCCTTCTCGACCGCCTGGCGGGCGACCCGGATCGTGTTCTTGCGGCGGCCGTAATAGCC
>DASTAU010000252.1:0-5812 GCA_035712425.1 Sphingomicrobium sp. | reverse complement strand
ATGGCGGCGAAGGCGAAGACGAGCGATGCTACCGTGATTCGAACGGCCCGAGCACTGGGCTACTCGGGGCTCGATGGTCTCAGGCGCGCGCTCGCCGAAGAAATGCGCCAATCTCTCTCTCCGGCGGAGCGGATGAGCCGTACGCTGGAGGAGGTTGGCGGGGAACGAGCCGCCGCATTCCACACGACGATCAACACGCATCTTGAGTGCCTGCAGGCCCTCTCACGCAGCGTAATCCCAGGGCACTTCGAAAAAGTGGCAAAAGCCCTTGGGGGCGCGAAGCGGGTGGTCGCCTTCGGAATTGGCCCGTCCAGCGCGATAGCGAATTACCTTGTTATCCAACTCGCGCGCTTCGGCATCGAAGCTATCAGCCTTAGCAATACAGGTCTGTTGTTTGCCGACGATCTTGCCAAGCTTCGTGCAAACGACGTCGTGATCCTCTTTGCTTACAGCAGGATCTATGTGGAAGTCGAGGCGTTGCTCGATGCGGCGCAGGCCGTCCGGTTAAGGACGATCCTGGTCACCGATACACTTGAGGGCGCTCTGAAGGGACGCGTCGACATGATTGTTTCGGTTCCGCGCGGATACTCCGACATGGTCAGCTTCCATACCACCACCCTCGGGTTCATCGAAGCGTTGCTCGTTGGTATTGCCGCCATGCGGCCCGAACCGACGCTCGCGAGTCTCGAGAGATTGAACCTAGCGCGGAGGAAGCTGGCAGGTAAAAAGAATGCAACGGCATATGGCTTGCTAAACAGGAATCGAAACGACCGCTAGCTGCCCGAAAGCCGCACTGATCATCGCTCGATATCGTTTACGGCTGTCGTAAATACTACAAATATCAAAAATTATGTTGCATTCACGATACAGATCGGCTGGGATATCGCGGTCTTCCTGAGCCCTTTCCTCCGACTCGCAGATCCGACAGCACCTGACGCGTCAACCTCCAGCCTGCGAGACGGATATCACCGACAATTACCATCTCCTCGGCTCTTTCGGCCCAGGGCTGCAGAACACGAAACAGACGTCCCAACTCTCCTGCTACGCCGCGATGCTCTTCACATTTTGACGGATGGACGTGCCGATGACGCAGGCCGAATACGCGACCTTCAACAAGGTTCCGGCGGTAACGCTAGGGTTCTGGATCATCAAGATCCTTGCCACCACCCTCGGCGAGACGGGCGGCGATTCGGTCACGATGAGCTGGCTGCACGCCGACCAGAATGCCGAGAATGGCGGGTATCTGATCGGCACCGGCATATTCCTCGTCGTGTTCGTCGCGGCCGTGATCGCGCAAATCACGCGCAAGACATTCAACCCCTGGATCTATTGGCTGGCCATCGCGGCCTCGACGACCGTGGGCACGGCGATGGCAGATTTTTTCGATCGCTCGCTCGGCATCGGCTATGCCGGCGGATCGACGGTGCTCTTCCTCGGCGTGATCGCGAGTCTCGGTTTTTGGTACTGGTCGGAAGGCACGATCTCGGTCAACACGGTAAGCACACCGCGGATCGAAGCCTATTACTGGCTTACGATCACCTTCTCGCAAACGCTCGGTACGGCGCTCGGCGATTGGGTGGCCGATACCGATTTGGGCTATGGCGGCGGCACATTGGTTTTCGGCGCCAGCCTCCTGACGCTCGCAATGCTCTATTGGCGGGCGCAAGTTTCGCGCGTCGCGCTGTTCTGGGCCGCCTTCATCCTGACGCGCCCGCTTGGGGCAACCATCGGCGATTTTCTCGACAAGCCGGTCGCGGATGGCGGCTTCGATCTCAGCCGGCCGCTCGCGTCTTTGGTCATAGCGGTGATCATCATCGCCTTGATTCTGATCCTGCCGCAGCGTGCCGGCGAGCATCCATCGAGCGCGCCGAGCCTGTCTCGCTGATCCGCGGAGAAGGCGGGAGCCGGACCCGCGGGCCTCGCGGCGTTTTCCGGCTCGCCCGGCCCTACTGCGCTGCCGATTGCGCGAGGCGCTTGATCTTCATCTCGGAAAGCACCGGCTCGAGATTGAAGACACGGCGTGCGTTGCCGCCAAGGATGTTACGCTTGGCAGTCTCCGACAGGAACGGCAGATCATAGATCGTCGAGGGCAGGTCCATATCCCAATGCGGATAGTCGGACGCATACATGAGCTGCGTCTCCGCGTTGATCATCTTGAAGGTCAGCTCCAGGGCTTCCTTGTTGTTGACCATCTCCATTGGCTGCGTCGAGTAATACATCTCGCGCATGTAATCCGACGGCCGGCGCTTCAACAGCGGCACCTCTGAACTCCGCATCATCCACTCATTGTCGAGGCGCTGCATGAGGAAAGGCACCCAGGCGAGGCCGCTCTCGATCCAGCAGACTTTCAATTTCGGGAAGCGCTCGGGCAGCCCGTTCACCATCCAATTGGTGAGATGGATCACGTTAAACCAGACGAAGCCCAGCGCATGGACGCCGATGAAGCGGTTGCAGAGCGAGAGGCTCTGATCCTCGCCCCAAGCATAGGCGCCGTGGAAAACGAGGGTGAGGCCGCGCTCTTCCATCGCGCGCCAGGTCTTCATGAAGGCGTTGTCGTGAACGCTCTTGTAATGCGGCGAGACCACAGTAAAGCCGATTACGCCCTTCTTGTCGCCAAACTCCTCGACCATTTTGTAGCAGGCCTCGGGATCCTTGAAGGGCAGGTAGAGCGTCGATTTGATGCGCGGCTCATGCGCCAGAATCTCCTCGCAGAGCCAGCGATTATAGGCGCGCGCCAGCGCCACCTCGACCTCGGTCCGGGGCGTGGTGCCGAGGAAAAGCATCGGCGTCGGAAACATGCAGGAGATATCGACCCCGATCGCGTCCATCCACCGCTTGGTCATGGTGATGTCGCGGTGCGGCGTCGGCGGGGTCTTCTCGAGCCGCCGCCCGCGGTTGCGCGTGACGCGGCCCATGAGATTCTGGTAGGAGCCCTCGTTCGAGGCGAGGCCTTGCGCGCCGTAGCCCTGATAACGCGCCTGCTCACGCATCACCGGGTCTTCGATATAGTTGCAGATCTGGGCGAAGGACTCGGTCTCGTAATGATGCGCGTCGACATCGACGATCAGGAAGTCTTCATAGCGGCGCTGGATCGCCTGCTGGTTGGCATGAGCGAGCAGTGTCTTGGTATCGAATTCCTCGACCGACAGATCGCGAAAGCTGACCGTATCCATGAATGCGTCCTTCGTTGCCCCTCTCCACGCGAAGCGGGGAGAGGGAGGTTATACCGAGCCCACCTCACCGACAACCCGGCCAACCGCTCTTCGCGGTTGGCCCCGAAGGGTTCGATCGCGAAGAGCGATCGAACGGGTTGTCCGCTTCGCTCGCACCCTCTCCCCCGATGGGCAGAGAGGGTTTAGTCGTCACTGCGCCGCGACGCGTGCCGCCAAGCGCTTGGTCTTCAGCTCCGAGATCACCGGCTCGAGATTGAAGAAGCGCCGCGCATTGCCGCCTAGGATGTTGCGCTTGGCCTGTTCCGAAAGGAACGGCAAATCGTAGATCGTCGAGGGCAGGTCCATATCCCAATGCGGATAGTCGGAGGAATACATGAGCTGCGTCTCGGCGTTGAGCATCTTGAAGGTCAGCTCGAGCGCCTCGCGGTTGTTCACCATCTCCATGGGCTGGGTCGAGTAATACATCTCGCGCATATAATCGCTCGGCCGACGCTTCAACAGCGGTACTTCCGACGAGCGCATCATCCATTCATTGTCGAGGCGCTGCATCAGGAAAGGAACCCAGGCGAGGCCGCTCTCGACCCAGCAGGTCTTGAGCTTGGGGAAGCGCTCGGGCAGCCCGTTCACCAGCCAGTTCGTCATGTGCAGGATGTTGAACCAGGCGAAGCCCAGCGCATGCACCGCCATGAAGCGATTGCAGAGCTGAAGGCTCTGATCGCCGCCCCAGGCATAGGCGCCGTGAAAGACGAGCGGCAGGCCCGCCTCTTCGAGGAGCGCATAAGTCTTCATATAAGAATTGTCGTAGACCGCCTTGTAGCGCGGCGAGACGATGGTGAAGCCGATGACCCCCTTCTTGCCGGCGAAGTCCTTGACCATCTTGTAGGTGGCTTCGGGATCGTTCAAGGGCAGGTAAAGCGTCGAGCAGATGCGCGATTCCTCGCGGAGAACGGTCTCGCAGAGCCACCGGTTATAGGCGCGGGCGAGCGCGTTCTCGACATCGGCCCGGGGCGTCAAGCCCAGGGTCAGCATCGGCGTCGGGAAGAGGCAGACGATATCGATGCCGATCGCATCCATCCAGCGCTTGGTCAAGGTGACGTCGCGGTGCGGCGCGAGCGGCGTTTTCTCATTGGGATTGCCGCCGGTGCGGCGCGTCACCCGGCCGAGCAGATTCTGGTAGCCGCCGCCCGCGGTCGCGGTGGAGATGCCGCCGGTGCCGAAGCCCTGGTACTTCGCCTGATCGCGCATCACCGGGTCTTCGATGTACTCGCAAATCTGGGCGAAGGAGGCCGTCTCGAAGTGGTGGCCGTCGACATCGACGATGAGAAAATCCTCGTAGCGGCGCTGAACCGCCTGCTCGCTCGCATGGGCGAGAAGCGTCTTGGTGTCGATTTCGGCGATCGCGAGATCGCGGAAGTTGACCGTATCCATCGCTAAATTTCCTCCGTTCCGTTCGTCTCAACCGGCCTCAAGCCGGGCTGCGCGCCGCGAGGCGCCTGATCTTGGTTTCGGATAGGACAGGATCGAGATTGAAGAACCGCTTCGCATTGCCGCCCAGGATGTTGCGCTTGGCGGTCTCGCCGAGGAACGGCAGATCGTAGATCGTCGAGGGCAAATCCATGTCCCAATGCGGGTAGTCGGACGAGTACATCAGCTGCGTCTCGGCGTTGATCATCTTGAAGGTCAATTCCAAGGCTTCCTTGTTGTTGACCATCTCCATCGGCTGCGTCGAGTAATACATCTCGCGCATATAGTCGCTGGGGCGCCGCTTCAGGAGAGGCACCTCCGATGAGCGCATCATCCATTCATTGTCGAGACGCTGCATCAGAAAGGGGACCCAGGCAAGCCCGCTTTCGACCCAGCACACCTTCAATTTCGGGAAACGCTCGGGCAGGCCGTTCACCAGCCAGTTGGTCATATGCAGAATGTTGAACCAGGTGAAACCCAGCGCGTGGACGGCAATGAATTTGTTGCACAGCGACAGGCTCTGATCGCCGCCCCAGGCATAGGCGCCGTGGAAGATCAGCGGCAGCCCCGCCTCTTCGAGAAGCGCGTAGGTCTTCATGAAGGCGTTGTCGTAGATCGCCTTGTAATGCGGCGAGACGATGGTGAAGCCGATGACGCCCTTCCGCCCCGCGAAATCCTTCACCATCTTGTAGGTGGCTTCGGCGTCGTTGAGCGGCAGATAGAGCGTCGAGCGGATACGCGGCTCCGCGGCGAGGACCCGGTCGCACAGCCAGGAATTATAGGCGCGCGCCAGCGCCGCCTCGACCTCGGGCCGCGGCGTCAACCCCAGAGTCAGCATCGGCGTCGGAAAGAGGCAGACGATATCGACGCCCATCGCGTCCATCCAGCGCTTGGTCAGCGTGATGTCGCGATGCGGCGAAGGCGGCACCGGCTCCTTATTGGCGCGCGGATTGCGCGTCACCCGGCCCATCAGATTCTGATAGCCGCCGCCCGAGGTCGCCGAGGTGATGCCGCCCGTGCCGTAGCCCTGATAGCGGGCCTGGTCGCGCATGACCGGATCCTCGATATAGTCGAGGATCTCGGCATAGGACATGTTCTCGTAATGATGCCCGTCGACATCGACGATGAGGAAATCCTCGTAGCGACGCT
Source organism: Sphingomicrobium sp. (assembly GCA_035712425.1). Lineage (GTDB taxonomy): Bacteria > Pseudomonadota > Alphaproteobacteria > Sphingomonadales > Sphingomonadaceae > Sphingomicrobium. The sequence continues at coordinate 26 of DASTAU010000252.1, read as the reverse complement.
GAACGCTTTGCTGGCTCGCATGAGCG
>DASTAU010000251.1:0-6514 GCA_035712425.1 Sphingomicrobium sp. | reverse complement strand
TCATCCTCCCCCCGCTCGCCGTCTTTGCGCCCTTGGGCGACGCCCCGCTGCTCGCCCTGGCCGCGGTCGCGGCGCTTCTCCTCGACGGGCGGCGCTGCCTCGCCGGGCTGGCCGCCTTGAAGAGCTTGGCAGTCCTGCTGGCGGCGTTGGGGCTCTGGGGCGCGGCCTCGGCCTTTTGGTCGATCCTGCCGGGCCATAGCCTCTTCGAGGGCGGCCGCTTCCTGCTGGAGAGCGCTGGCGGACTGGTTTTTCTGGCGCGAGCACTCGACGCGACCGAGGCAGAGCGACGCCGGCTCGTCCAGGCGCTCACTCTTGGCATCGTCGCGGCGCTGATCCTCCTGGCGATCGAGCGCTTCGGCCACGCGCCGATCACGCGCTGGTGGCTTCAGATGTCCGCCAGCCAGGGGCTCAACCTCGCCCGCTTCGACCGGGGCGTGACCGTTCTCGTCCTTGCACTCTGGCCTCTGCTCTGCTCCGCGGCACCGCTTTGGCTGCGCGGTATCCTGCTGCTGGCGGTGCTGGGCATGGCGGCCGTGATGGCGAGCGCCACGGCGCTGCTGGCGGCGCTGGCGAGCCTCGTCGCCTTCGCCCTCGCCCGGCTCGCGCCGCGAATCCTTGCGGGGGCGCTCATCGCCGGTCTCCTCGCGCTCGGCATCGCCATTCCGCTCGCCGTGCCCTCCTATGACACGACGATCGCGCTCCATGCCGAGGCACCCTGGATCAAATGGTCGGGCATCCATCGCCTGCTGATCTGGCGCTTTGCCGCCGACCGGGTGGCGGAGCGGCCCATCCTCGGCTGGGGCATGGATGCCTCGCGCGAGATTCCGGGCGGCAAGGTCGAGTTTAACGACGTCCTGCCCACGCTGCATTACCCCGGCGGCGCCCAGCGCCTCCCGCTCCATCCGCATGATGCGGTCCTGCAATTGCAGCTCGAGCTGGGGATGCCGGGCCTCGCCCTCGGTTTCGTGGTGATGGCCTGGCCGATCTGGCGCATCGGCTGGCGAGCGCCGCTTACGCCTGGCCGCCGTGCCGGCGCGCTCGCGCTCAGCGTCGCGGCCCTTATTGTCGGGCTCCTGAGCTTCGGGGTCTGGCAGGCCTGGTGGCTCTCGACCGTGTGGCTTGCGGCGGGGCTCTTTGTCGCAAGCGGCGGCGAGGGTGACAGAGCAAGGCACGAGCCCTAGCGATCGATGGACTCCGCATCAACTATCTACGCCGACTAAAAAAAAATGAGAGGGCAAATCTCCGCTTACGCATTCGCGCGCCCTCTTAGCCCGGATTGGTTCGCTTGCTCAGCGGCCAATGCAGCTTCCCGTGTGGACCGGTGAGAAAGCGAATCACACATCCTTGCCGCTCGTAAGTTTCAGCAATACTCACGGCCTCGACTAAGCTCGACAAGCTACGGGATTCGACTTCGCGGCCGCGTTCCGCATCGAAGTAGTGCACAGCCCATTCGGAACTCATCCTAGGCGCTTTGCCTCCCCGACGACGATATCATATTTCTCAGCTGTGCGCGCTTCAGCCACGGACGACCACTTATGTGCCGCTATTCTATTTCGGCGGCTCATCGATGCCACCAAGCTCCTCGCCCACCGGTTCAGCTCGCCCGCCATTTCCAGAAGCGCAGCCTTCGGTGCCGCTGGCGCTGCGCGGCATTGAATCGTATCGGTTGGTGTCGTCCTGGGCGAACGTTATGCCGCCTTCGGCCTTGATCGCCAAAAGCCACAGTCTTCCCCCGGTCGTCCTGGGGTCAAGCTTCCCCAACATTCGAAGCCGCAAGGATCCCTTATGGAACGCGCCGGCAGCCATTTCGGCGTTCGCGTCGCTCCTCGATCGGCTTCTGCAGCACCTTCTGCATAAGTTTTGCCTGGGTGCAAAATGACATTGTAAGTCATAAGCTGGGATACGTTCGCCTATCACGTCCATCGAGCTGTTGGGGCATGTAAAGAGGGCGTGTCGCTTCCCTTCGAGTTCGGGCTTGCAGCCGCGGCCGTTCAGGCCGAGACTCGTAGCAAAAGCATACAAGGGAGGGGACGATGATCCGATTCATCGTTGCATGCCTCGCGCTATTGGGCGCACTCGCTGCGGCTCTCCAGCCGGCGACGGCGAGCAAATCCGACGATACGCTACGCTTCGCGGTCAACGACTGGTGGAGCACGCTCGATCCCTACCAGTTCCCGCTCGACGAGGCGGCATCGTTCTATCGCGTCGTCTACGAGACTTTGATCTCCTACGACGAGCGCAATCACAAATTCGTGCCGCGCCTCGCCAAGGCCTGGAAGCAGATCGACGACAAGACCATCGAGTTCCAGCTCCGCGACGACGTCAAGTTCCACAACGGCGACAAGTTCGACGCTGACGACGTAGTCGCAACGATCGACTATCTCACCGACCCCAGCGTGCGGCTGCGCTTCAAGGCGAATTACGACTGGGTGGCGAAGGCTCAGACGACCGGCCCGCTCACCGTCCGGATAACGGCCAAGACCGCGTTCGCGACGGAGCTCGCCAACTTCGCCTATCGTTTCTACATCCTCGACGGCAAGGTCCTCGGCAAGCTCGCCAACAAGGCAGATTACGGCCGGCAGGGAGCGATCGCGACCGGGCCCTACAAAATGGTCTCACTCGACCAGCAAAAGATGGTACTCGAGCGTTTCGACGGCTATTACGACAAGAGCGGACCGTGGCGCGCACCGATCAAGCACGTGATCGTGATGACCATGCCCGAACGCCAGACCCAGATCGCGCAGTTCCTGACCGGCAACGTCGACGTCATTCGCAATCCGAGCGTCGACGCGGCGCGCTCGCTCGCCAGGACCCCCGACGCGAACGTAACCGCGACCCATGCCGGGCTTCTGATGTATGTGACGCTCGACGCGATGGGCCGGTCTGACAACAAAGTGATGACGGATCAGCGCGTGCGCAAAGCCCTTATGATGGCGATCGACCGCAAGGAGCTCGCCAAGACCGTGATCCCGGGCGGCGAGATCGCCGACATCCTCGACGGCATCTGCGTCAAGGCTGATACGGGCTGCAATTCATCGACAAGTCCGCCCGCCTTCGATCCCGCCGGCGCCAAGAAACTCCTCGCCGAGGCCGGCCATCCCGACGGCTTTGACATGGAGTTCGACGTGCACGAGACCATCCGCGAGACCGGCGAGGCGATCGCCGGCATGCTGCGCAAGGTCGGCATCCGCGCGAGCGTCCGCCCGCTGCCGCTTGCGCTCTATGTCCGCATGCGCGGCGAAGGGAAGTTAACCGCTTTCCTGGGCTTCTATCCGACCGGCGCCATGCCCGACATGGACAACCTCATGGGCTTCTTCTTCGACGGCAACCGCGACTATTGGAACGATCCGGAGATCCAGGCGCAGCAAAAGGCCGGCGCGGTGGAGTTCGACCCGAAGAAGCGGGACGCGATCTATCGTGCGGCCATCGACGAGGTGAACAAGAAGAACTACATCCTGCCGGTCGCAGACCTGCCGCTCGTCTTCGTCCATCGCAAGGATGTGCGCGTGGTGAACGACCGGCTGAGCCCGATCAACACCGATGTCGACGACTTCGAATGGACCCAATAGGCCCGCTGTAGCTGGAGAATTCTGGCTTCTGCTCCGGATCGCACCGCCGCCGTCGCTCCGTCGGCGCCCGGGCTCGGATCCGGAAGTGCCAGTCGCCCTCCCCACATAGTGTCCGTGCGCTTGGGCCCTGCTCTGGGACCTTCCACTGTTTCCACCAAGCGACCTCTTGCCGACATCGTGCAGGGCGCGGTGCGCAGAGGGTTACGCCCCGCGCTCGCGGGTCTTCACATGCCGCTCATGGAGCTTGAGCTTCCCCGCAAGGTGCCGCCGCCTCGCCGGCGATGTCCTCATGGCCATCGACACCGGTATGGTGGTCAATGCCATCCAGGACCTCGGCGGCCATTGTCCCCCAATTGCTCCACTTTGCGAGAGCTGATCAGGGTCTGAGGGAGAAAAAGCCACGCCGAGAGAGCTCCTCCGCGGTCTTAAAATTGCGGAGATGTCCTGGATGGCGAGGGCGGGCCGAGTTGCTCGTTAATCGCCGGCTCATCCATCTTTTCGACCCCGAATGGATCCTTGATCGAATAGACGACGAAGCCCAAGCGCAGGAAACGCCGCGCGCTCGCGATCGCTTCCTGCTCGCTCTTGTGACAGGCGGTGTTGAACGTGTCTGCGTGGCGGGTTGTGTCCCAACTCACGGTCCACTGCGTTTTTGCCTCGGAGGTTTCGATCTTATTGAGTGAATGCCAATCTGGCCCCGCCGAGCCATGATCGGTCGTGAGCGGCGGGAGCTTGGTGTCAAACTCGGCTTTCTGTTTTGACCATCGCGCCATCGACATATGCCTCCGGAGTAATTATCAGACAACAGTCCACCCGGCCACGTCGCACGGCTACTTGGCGGTACGCGTTCTTAGCAGGTCCAGCGCGGTCGCGCGCCGTTCGTACTCGGAGGCCAAGCGCAGCATTGTCGCCCGATCGCCCGCATCGAGCATGTTTCGAGCCCTGTCCCGTAGCCCCTGCGCCGTGAGCCGCATCCCATCGGGCGAATTTTTAACGCGTTCGAGGGCTCTGGCGTGAGCGTCGTCCACTTTCTTGCGCCGTTCGGCGGCCATTATTGCCGTATCTTTGGGGGTCATACGACCGCTCGGTAAACGGCGTGAGCAATAACGATGAGCCAGAAAGCGGCTGGGATTGCGATGGTGGAGACGATCCAAGAGGACATAAATGCGACTCTGTTATGTGGCAGGAGCGGTCTCGGCAGTTAGCTTCGAGTGAGCGACTGCCGGTTCGGGTTGATCCGCTTCTCAGAAGCCCATCCCCCCCATACCGCTGCCTGGCGGCATCGTTGGACCGCCGTCCGGGTCTGGCGCATTGGCGACCATCGCTTCGGTGGTGATGAGGAGCCCGGCCACCGACGCCGCGTTTTGCAGCGCGAGGCGAACGACCTTGGTCGGATCGACGATGCCGGCCTTGATCATATCGACATAGGTGCCGTTCTGGGCATCGAAGCCGTAAGTGTGGTCGCCCTTGTCGAGGAGCTTGCCGACGATGATCGAGCCGTCCTCACCGGCATTTTCGGCGATCAGCCGCACCGGGTTCTGCAAAGCACGGCGCACGATGTCGATGCCGACCTTTTGGTCGTTGTTCTCGGGTTTCAACCGGGCCAAAGCCGTGCCGGCATAGAGCAGCGCTGAACCGCCGCCGCTGACGATACCTTCTTCGACGGCCGCGCGCGTCGCGTGCATCGCGTCGTCGACGCGATCCTTGCGCTCTTTTACCTCGATCTCACTGGCACCGCCGACACGGATGATCGCAACGCCGCCAGCGAGTTTCGCCAACCGTTCCTGCAGCTTTTCCTTGTCGTAATCCGAGGTGGTCTCCTCGATCTGCAGGCGGATCTGCGAAACGCGAGCTTCGATGTCCTTCTTCTTCCCGGAGCCGTCGATGATCGTCGTGTTGTCCTTGTCGATTCTGATCTTCTTGGCCTTGCCGAGCATGTCCAGCGTAACGTTTTCCAGCTTGATCCCGAGATCTTCGGAAATGAGCTGGCCGTTCGTCAGGATGGCGATGTCCTCGAGCATCGATTTGCGCCGATCGCCGAAACCCGGGGCTTTAACGGCGGCAACTTTCAGCCCGCCGCGCAATTTATTCACGACAAGCGTCGCCAAAGCCTCGCCTTCGATGTCCTCGGAAACGATCAGCAGCGGCTGGCCCGATTGCACGACCGCTTCGAGAACCGGGAGCAAGGGCTGGAGATTGGACAGCTTCTTTTCGTGAAGGAGGATGTATGGGCTGTCGAGCTCGGCCAGCATCTTCTCGGCGTTGGTCACGAAATACGGCGACAGATAGCCACGGTCGAACTGCATGCCTTCAACGACGTCGAGCTCGGTTTCGAGTCCTTTAGCCTCTTCGACCGTGATGACGCCTTCGTTGCCGACCTTTTGCATGGCCTTTGCGAGCATTTCGCCGATCTCGCGATCGCCGTTGGCGGAGATGGTCCCCACCTGGGCGATCTCGGAATTGGTCGAGACGTTCTTCGAACGCTTTTTCAGATCCGCGACCACCGCTTCGACGGCCATATCGATGCCGCGCTTCAGGTCCATCGGATTCATGCCCGCCGCAACCGCCTTGGTTCCCGCGTGGACGATCGCCTGCGCGAGCACCGTCGCGGTCGTGGTGCCATCGCCGGCGAGATCGCTCGTTTTGGATGCGACCTCCTTCACCATCTGCGCGCCCATGTTCTCGAACTTATCGGAAAGCTCGATCTCCTTCGCCACCGTAACGCCATCCTTGGTGATGCGCGGGGCGCCGTAAGACTTGTCGAGGACGACGTTGCGGCCCTTCGGACCCAGCGTCACCTTGACCGCATTCGCCAGCACGTCGATGCCGCGCAACAAATGCTCGCGCGCGTCACCGTGAAAAATGACTTCTTTTGCTGCCATGTGAATTGCCTCCTCCTCAGGCGACTTTTCTCTTCGAGCCCGATTGCTCGATAATGCCCATGA
>DASTAU010000250.1:0-2113 GCA_035712425.1 Sphingomicrobium sp. | reverse complement strand
GAGCTCGAATGAGCGTGCCGGCGTTCCCTCCGCAAGGAGCCGCTTCCCGGTGCCCAGCAGGACCGGATAGACGATCAGCAGGACTTCATCCGCAAGCCCATGTTCGAGCAGCGTCGATGTCAGTGTGGAGCTGCCCCACAGGATAAGGTCCGCGCCGTCCTGCGACTTGATGCGGCGAATGCGCGCGACGATGTCCGGTCCGATGTCCTCGAACGGACCCCATGCGAGACTCTCCGGACGGTGGGTAGCGACATATTTCGTCGCCGCATTGAGGCCATCCGCCATTGGACTGCTCGGCGCCTTTGGCCAGAAGCCCGACCAGATATCGTACGTGCGACGACCAAGCAGCAGATCGAAGCTCGCGCCATGCGCGGCGAGCGTTGCGTCCCGGCCAGCGGGGGTGCGATAGGGCGCGGTCCAGTCGCTGTAGGGGAAATCGTCATCATCGGCGGAGTGCTGGATCACGCCGTCCAGCGAAATGTGTTCGATGATCTTGAGCTTTCTCATTCGCGTCTCCGTGGTCCGGGGTGTCAACATCCCTGCCGCCCACGTCTCGCCCGCGGGGTACGAGCATGCCTCCTGCGGTCGCACGACGTTGCGCTCGGCGGCGTCGGGTACGAAATCGCTGACCGTCGTCGTACGCGTCGAGATTCGTGATGCAGGTCAGGCGACGTGTCACCCATCTTGCCGGACGCTTTCACTCAGGTCGTCATCGCTTCCCGATCTGGTCGCGTGGCCGATTCTCTCCGGCGCGAGCCTCGGCCTGGCATCTACCTGATCTTGACTTTCGCGATTTCGGGGTTCGGTGTGAACGCGTCACCGAAATCCTCGATGTCCATCACCTTGCGGATCTCCACCTCTGCTTCGCCGTTCGGAGAGAGGTTCGGAGCACGCTTCACCCACTCGATGGCTTCCTGCAGCGACTTCGCCTCAATGATCGTGAAGCCCGCAATGAGCTCTTTCGTCTCGGCGAACGGACCATCGATGACGGTGCGCTTGTCGCCGCTGAACTTCACGCGCGCACCCTTCGAGCTCGCGGCGAGCCCCTCGGCAGCGAGGAGGATACCCGACTTCACGAGCTCCTCGTTGTACTTCTGCATCGCGGCAAACGCTTCGGGCTTCGGCAGAATTCCCGCTTCGGATTCCTTCGTTGCCTTGCCAATGATCATGAAACGCATGGTTCTCTCCTGAATTGGGTTCGTGGCGATTGCCGCGCCCGTTGCGGCGTTCCTGACACGTCGATTGAGACCGGTGAAAATCGACATGAGCCTCGAGAAAGCCGTAAGCTGTGGGGTTCGAGGAACCCGGCGTCAATCCGAGGAGTGCAACGACGAGGGAACTCCGGTACCGGCCGAGTGGGGTGCGTCTCGACTCTGACTGAAGATCTCTCGTACATGCAGACGGCGACGATTCGTTCGATGACGAGCACCCATGGTTCCACGAGCGCTACGGTACAAGCGGCGAATGGGTCGCGAACATCGGGGTGGCTCGCCGGCGAGATCGGAACCCCGCCGTTTCCGCGGCGGCTCGGGTCAAGGCCGATGCACTGCTGCGGCGCTTGCAGGAAGGCGAGTCGCTGAGTCCTTCCCACTCGCGGCCGATGGCATGCATTGGGAAACGCTGTCACGAGCTTCGAACTGTCCGCTTCAGCGCGACGTCAGGCTTCGTGCTCGCCATGCTCAATCAGAGGGAGCGGCTGGCGCCACTGGCATGTATGTCGAATCAGACATATGCTGGCTCGGATGGGGCTCGACGACAGGCCGCTCGTCTGGTTGCGGGGAGAGGTCAAGACGCCGCCGTTTTCAGCTCGGCGCGCGTCGAGGCCGGTATGCTGCTCCGACGCCTCCAGGAGCGAGACCGCCTTGGGATGCCGCATTCGCGCTCGATGCCTGGGGTCGGCCAGCGCTGTCATGAGCTTCGCGTGGTCGACGCCGGGAAGACGTGGCGAATCGTCTACCGCTTGGATCCAGACGCAGTCGTGATCGCCGATGTCTTTCAGAAGACCACGCAGCAGTCGCCGGTGCGAGTCATTCAGGACTGTCGGCGACGACTCGCGCAGTATGATGCTGCCACGGGAGGTGATTGAGATGGATGCGAAGAAGCGAAAGCGCCT
>DASTAU010000249.1:0-6107 GCA_035712425.1 Sphingomicrobium sp. | reverse complement strand
CGAAGCGAACATGGTCCGGATCGCGACGCAGATCGTCGACGGATCGACGGGGTACGACAAATGGTCGCAGACGTTCGACCGAAAGCTCGACGACATCCTCGCCGCGCAAAGCGAGATTGCTGCCTTCGTCACCGATGCTCTGCTTTCCGGAATCGCAGCGGCGAAACGCCCGCGGGATCGGCTCGGCGGGACGCGCAACAACCAGGCGTTCGACGCTTATTTGCGCGGGATGGCGCTGTACAAGCTGGCGGCGGGCGAAGATTCCGATTTCGCGGCGCTGAAGCAATTCCAGCGCGCGGTCACGCTCGATCCGAATTACGCTGTCGCACAGGCGGCCCTGTCGCGGGCCTATACGGTCATCGCGAACGGCTACGCCAAGGCGCGCGAGGTCAAGGCCTATCACCAGAAAGCGGTCGACGCCGCGCATGCCGCGATCCGCGTCGCGCCGCGGCTTGCCGACGGTTATTCCGCGCTCGGCTTCGTGCTCCTCAACGGAGAGCTTGATCCGGGTGGCGCGGCGGCGGCCTACCAGCGTAGTTCCGAGCTCGGCTACGGCAACGCCGACATCCTCGCTTCCTATGCGAGCTTCGCGGCGCGTACGGGAAGATTCCCCGAGGGGAGGGTGGCCATCGCCCGGGCGCAGCGCCTCGACCCGCTCAACCCCACCGTCTTCCGGACCGCGGGATTGCTGGAGCTCGATGCGCGGCAATATGATGCGGCGCTGACGGCCCTCCACACCGCATTGTCGCTCAACCCGAACGCCAACACGATCCACCTCGCGCTCGGCGACATCGCGCTTCTGAACGGCGACGCCAATGCGGCGCTCGACCAGTACCGGAAGGAGCCGGATACGGTCGGTCGGCTTCGCGGCCTCGCCATCGCCTACAACAAGCTTGGGCAGCATGAAAAAGCCCAGGCGAGCATGAATGAGCTCAAGGCCAAATATGGCGACATCACTTATTACCAGCAGGCGCAGGTGCTGGCGCAGTGGGGCGAGACCGACGAAGCCCTGACCTGTCTGGAGAAAGCGGTGGCTTCATCCGACGCGGGCGTCGTCCGGTCGAAGAGCGATCCCCTACTTGATCCCATTCGAAAAACTGTCAGGTTCGCCGCCGTCGAGCGCAATCTCGGCTATATCTGAGTCGTTTTCACATTGGGGGGCCAAGATGAAAAACGTCAAAGCAATCGTTGCGATCGTCGGAATCGCCTTCTGCCTTTCCGCGTGTCCGAAGAAACCAACCAACAATAATGCTGCCGACGAGAATTCGGTAAATGCCGCGGCGCCTCAGGCGAATGAAGCCGCCGCCGAGAATGCCGCTGCCGCCAATGTTGCAGCGGAGAATGCCGCGCTCGGCAACGCGTCGACCAAGGCCAAGCCAAACGGTGGAGAGCGTACGGACACCGGGCCGCGCGGCAATCCGAACGGCTGATTTCGACTGACCGGAGCGGCGGTGCGCCGTCGCTCCAGCCACCAGCAGGAGACGCGCGGTGGGTTTCGTTCGAGGGAAAGTTTCCGCGGCGGCTTTGGCGCTGCCGCTCCTGTTCGCATGCCCGCCGGCCGAGGCGCAGGACGATCCGCCGGCGCCGCCCGCCCGGCAGGAGATCGCCACCGAGCTTAGCGACGGCGAAGCCGCGGCTTTCGCCCAGCTGCGCGGTTCGATCGACGCCGGCACCGACGCCGCTTTGTTCGACCTGCTCGACCATATGCCGGTCGGGCCTCGCGGCGCATTCGTTTCCACGCTTCTCGACCAGACGCCCGGACAGCGGGCCAACATCCTGGGCTTCCTTGCGCGGCTCGATCCCGCGCGGCGTTCCGAGGTCGCCAACCTGATCCTTCAGCCGGAAATGGACGACCAGCGGCAATGGCCGAACTTCTTTGCTTTCGTCGGTTCGGCCTCGCCGGACGAGGCAATAGGGAAAATCTTCGTGCCGATGCTCATCGGCCCTCAATCCCCGCAGCCGCCGCCCCCGGCCATGATGCAGTGGATCTGGGCAACCCCGAAGCAACTCAGCCCGGGTGACTTCGAAACTTGCCTGACGAAGTTCGATCCGGCGAAATGCGATTGGAATTTCGGTCCTCCCGCCCCGGCGGTCACTGGAGGAGAATTCGCCAGGGACACGCCCTGGCAGGTCCAGATCTACATGTCGGACAAGGCGGGCGCGCCCTACACGAACCAGGAGGTCGCCCAGGAATATAAGATCTACGGCATGACGCTGTCCGACCAGCAGCGCCAGCATACGTGCGGCGGCATCCTGATCCCCGGCAACTGGGTCCTGACTGCGGCGCATTGCATCTGGGACGACCCGCGGTTCGGGCGCTTCATCGACGAGCGCCGCGTGCGCACGGGCACGGAAAGCCTCATCGATGGCGGCGGAACGACGTGGCGCATCACGGCCCTCGTCAGGCACGCCGGATACAACGGCCCGAAGAAGAACGACATCGCGCTGCTGAAGATAGCGGCCGATGGTCAGACGAAACTTGCCCACAACAAGCAAGCGCATCCGATCGCGCTCCCGGCCAAAAAGGTACCGGATGGAGCGACCTTGGTCGTCAGCGGCTGGGGCGCGACCGGCCGCACCGGCATCGGCAGTCTCGCCGAGCAGAAGTTGGGCAAGGCGCCGTCGACCTATTTGCTCGAAACCAAGCTCAAGAAGGTGCCGCTCGGCCGCTGCAACGACGATCCCAATTACAAGAAGGCGGGCTTCAAGTTGCAGGACGGCCAGGTCTGCGCGGTCGGAGCGAACGGCGCCGATTCCTGCCAGGGGGACAGCGGCGGCCCGCTGATCTACTACGGCAAGAAGGGTGCGAGGCTGGTCGGGATCGTCTCGTTCGGGCCGGGATGCGGAATCGAAAACACCCCGGGCGCCTACACGGACGTCGCTTATTACCGCGCCTGGGTCCTCGGCGCGATGAAGCAGGCCAAGCCGGGCGAGGAGCTGGTGTGGCAAGAAGGCTCGGCGGCGCAGCCATTTCATTGAGCGCAAAGGTCCCGCGCGGCGGTGCGAAAGTTGCTGAAGTTGACAGTCCTGCGCGGGCGCGGGCGCGCATACGCGAGGCCGCGAAACGCAGCGATTGCAGCAACCCTACGCGTGCGAGGTGACGAGGACGATCCACGCGGCGGAAAGCGGCGTCGAAGGGCCGCGAACTATGGAGATGAGCGGGTGACATCGTGCCTCCGGCGAGATGGAGGCGAAGCAGCTATCTCATCTCGGGGGCTGTAGGACAGCAGGAAGTTGTACATTCGCAAGCTCTCACGAGACCTCGAATTCCTCACTGTGTCCCAGCCCTTTGGTGTAGTCGAGTACGGACACATACCGGCACCGGGCGACCATCGTCGCGACCTCGTCGTTTTGGGGAGGGGCGAGGTCGGTGAGGTTGGGGTGGCGCTCCGCCAGCAGGTCCCAGGCGCGGCATCGTTCGGTGAGGTTGGAGACTTCCGACACGGTGCAGCCGGCATAGACGGCCCTGATCTTCCCGATTTCGGAAGGCTCTTTCCCGATCGTCACCGCGACCCTGCTGTCGGACGCGATGTTCCTGAACTTTTGGCTGGTCCGATAAATCAGGAAATAGAGGCTGAAGCCGCTGTTGGCGTAACCGACGATGGTCGCCTGCGGCCATCCGTCGGGCCGCACGGTCGCAATGGACATGATGCGGTTCGAATCGACGATCTGAATGGCGTCCTTTTCCATTGCGGACTCCCTGCAGAGACTCGCCGGCGCAGGGTTCGCCCTGTCGCCCACCGGGGTCAATGTGCCTTAGCTTGAACCGGCGGCCCGAACCAGCTTAGGAAAGCTACTGCTGAAAGTGCCGGCTGAGGGGGAGCATGCATGCAGGACGCAAATCTACGCCAGCCTTCCATCGATCCCGTCAGCGACATTCTGAAATGGGTGTTGCTGGTCACCGCCATCCTTTGCTTCGCGCTTCTCGGATGGGCGACGGTGCTAACTTACGAGAAGGCGCCGCCGCACCCGCAGGCGTTCACCGACCAGGCCGGGAACGTGATCATGTCCGCCGACGACATCGTCGCCGGCAAAGGCGGTTTCCAGAAAGCCGACCTGATGGATTACGGCAGCATCTACGGCATGGGGTCCTATTTCGGCGAGGATTACACCGCGTCGACGCTGGTCCGGTTGGGCGTGCTGACGAAGCAAGGCCTGGCCGGAACCGACGCGACGCCGCCCGGCACGAAGGCGCCCGGCAATAAATCGCTCGCAACAACCGGGCCGGCCGGTACTCCGCCCGAGCCGACGACGCCGGCCGCAGCCTCGCCCGCCGAAGCCCTCGCCGACGCCTCAGCGACGGCGACGATGCAGAAGCAGCTTCAGGGGATCGATCTCACCCTGCAGACGGTCGTCCTTCCGGACCCCGTCGCCCAGGCGGTACGCCAGTTGCAGGGCGAGCTCAGCACCAAGCTCAACACGGTGAACCTCGCCGCCGGCTGGGTGCCGGCGAAGAGCCTGAACCCGACGCTTCGGCAGCAGACCGCCGACTTCATCATCTATTCGGCGATCACCACGGTTGCGCGGCGTCCTGATCATCCGAACACATCCTGGACCGAGAACTGGCCCTATGAGCCAACGGTCGGCAACACGCCCACGACGAACACCTTCCAGTGGACGTGGATCAGCTTCTGCTTCACCTTCTTCGCGATGGGGTTCGTGCTGTGGCTCTATCGGGCCTATCTCGACCATCCTGACGATGAGCCAATGGAACGCGGGCTGGCGACCTATCGCCCACTGACTCCCAGCCAGATCAAGACAGGCAAATATTTCATCGTCGTCGCCTTGGTGTTCCTCGCGTCGCAGGGCGCGGGGGCGATCATGGCGCACTCATATTATGAGCGTGAGACCTTCTACGGAATCCAGCTCAATTACATCTTGCCGTTCAATTTCCTGAGGAGCTTCCACCTGCAGGCACCGATCATCTGGATCGGCCTCGGCTGGATCGCGAGCGGACTGTTCATTGCGCCGGCAATCGCAGGAGGACGTGAGGCGAAGGGGCAGGGGTTCCTTGTCGACCTCCTGTTCTGGGTCTCGCTGTTCGTCGTCGCCGCGGCGCTGACCGGCAATTATCTCGGCATCCAGGGCGTGATTGACAAAGGCTGGTTCTGGTTCGGCAACCAGGGCCTGTCCTACATCCAGCTCGGCCGCTTCTGGCAGATCCTCTTCTTCGTCGCGCTGTTGAGCTGGAGCGGGCTCATGTTCCGCGCCTTGTGGCCGAGCCGCGACACGGTCGTCGAGGCGACGAAGCAGTTCTGGAGCGGGCGAATCCGGCTGGAGCACCTCATCTGGGCCGCCACCATCAACGTCGCAGTCCTCTATGTTTTCGGAATGATCCCGCTGACGGGCATCGAGAAGAGCTTCACGCTCACCGACTTCTGGCGCTGGTGGGTGGTCCACCTGTGGGTCGAGCAGTCGTTCGAATTCTTCGCGGTGGCGATGAGCGCCTATCTCCTGATGTCGCTCGGGCTCGTCTCGCGGAAGCTGGCGGAGCGCTCGGTCTATCTCGAGCTCATCCTCATCTTCATGGGCGGCGTGCTCGGCACCGGGCACCACCTCTACTGGGCCGGCGGACCAAGCATGTGGGTGCCGCTCGGATCGATGTTCTCCTTCATCGAGGTGCTGCCGCTCGTGCTGCTCATCCTCGAGGCCATTTCGCAGCATCGCGCGATCAAGGCCGCGAAGGGATCGGAGGGTTTCGATTACGGGCTCGCCTATCTCTACATCCTCGGCTCGGCCTTCTGGAACTTTGTCGGCGCGGGCGTCTTCGGCGGCGGAACTCTGAACGCGCCGCTCGTCAATTATTACGAGCATGGGACCTTCCTGACGCTGAACCACGCACATACGTCCCTGTTCGGGGCGTTCGGGCTACTGGCGCTCGGCCTCATCTATTTCTGCCTCCGCTACCGTGCGGGGCCGGACGTGGAGTTTAACGAGCGGCCCGGCCGCATTGCCTTCTGGTGCTATAATGTCGGCCTGTTGATGTGGATTTTCCTGCACTTCTTCCCGATCGGCTGGCCGCAGCTCAACGCCGTTTACGAGCATGGCCTTGCCTGGGCGCGCAGCCAGGCATTCTACGATCAGACGCGCTTCTGGCAGTGGATGCG
>DASTAU010000248.1:0-17873 GCA_035712425.1 Sphingomicrobium sp. | reverse complement strand
CGCATCGCGACGGTTCGACGTGCTGCTGCACCGGCTCGCACCGAAACTGGGCTGGTGAGATGCAGCGGAGGTGAAGCGGCAGCAGACACGCGCATCGAAATCGGGAGGTCGGACGTTTCGAATTTGGTCTCAACCGGGCAGATCGGCGCCGCATGGACCCGGAGCCGACACAGCAGGAGCATCCTCGATGTCCCGCACATCCGTTCCAGCTTCGCATCTCGGATTGAAACGCGCCTATGAGCCCGCCTCCCCGGAGGACGGTTACCGTATTCTCATCGATCGGCTGTGGCCGCGCGGCGTGAGCAAGGAGGAAGCCGCGCTCGACGACTGGATGAAGGACGTCGCGCCAAGCACCGAGCTGCGCAAATGGTTCGGGCACGATCCAGTGCGCTGGCCCGAGTTCCGGCGGCGCTACCGAGGCGAGCTCCGGCAACATCCCCAGGATCTGGACCGGGTACGCGAGCTCGCGAGGTCGGGACATGTGACCCTCGTCTACAGCGCGCATGACGAGCAGCACAATGATGCGGTCGTCCTCAAGAATGTGCTTCTCGGGAAGGATGACGAGAGAAGCTGATTTGCGAGGCTGCGCCTTCCGACCGGATCGGGAGGGGAAAGGAGAAGGTCAATCAATGCAGTTCGTGGTCGCAGGTATTTTGAAGCGTGACATGGATCAGAAGATGATGTCGCTCAAGGATGAGTGGAATGAGCATCTCTCGCAGCCGTTTCGCAGGATCATCTTCATGGGAGTCATGCGCGACAAGGAGGGGAAACGGAGAGGTTACCTCATCTTCTTCGAAGCCAAGGACTGGGACGACGCCGAATCATACCTCGACCAGAGTCCGTTCTACCGCAACGGCCTCTATGAACGCGTCGATGTCGCCAGTTTCGATCTGGAGATCGGCGGCGTCGACGAGCTTGCGCATGGCTGAGGTTGCCGCCGCTCAGGATTCTCCGTCAGAATCGGCCATTTCGTCGAGCGCCAGAAGCGAATGCGCAAAGTCGGTGCAGCGCTAATACATTCCCAAAAGAGACGGTCTCATTCGGAGGAAGCGCGATGCGCCAGAAGCCCAAGATCGACATTGGCAATGGCGAGGTCGAGGTCGATGCTTCGATCGTTGCGCAGGGCCTCGGAATCACTCCGGACCTGCTCCGGGATGAAATGCGAAAGGGCAAGGTCACGAGCCGCCTGGAACGCGGAGTCGGCGACGATGAAGGCCGTCACCGCCTTACCTTCTTCGCGGACAACAAGAGTTTCTCGCTGATCGTCGATGATGAAGGCAGGGTGCTCAAGAGCTCAGCCGTCAAGCGCCAGGATCCGCAGTCCGCTGAGGCGGATGCAGGCGCATCGCCGATACCTGGAGCTCATGCGGCGGGACGGCAGGAGTGATCATCCGGTCATCGGACGAGGTTCCGCGCACGACAGTGCTCAAGCGGTTCCCGGTTCCAAAGAACATGGGCCTGCCTCCGCAGTCCCGCATCAAGAAGGGAAAGAAGTGGCCCGCGCCGGCGGCCGCAAAACGGGTGAAAGCCTTCGAGGTCTATCGCTACGATCCCGACAGCGGCGACAATCCCCGGATCGACACGTTCGAGGTTGACCTCGATGCCTGCGGGCCGATGGTCCTGGATGCGCTCATCTGGATTAAGAACAATGTCGATCCGACGCTGACCTTCCGGCGCTCTTGCCGGGAAGGCATTTGCGGATCCTGCGCCATGAACATGGACGGCACCAACTGGCTCGCCTGCACGAGGTTCATTTCCGACCTCGACGAGCCAGCGCGGATCTACCCGCTGACCAGCCGGGCGATCGTCAAGGACCTCGTTGCCGACCTCGACCATCTCTACGCCCAATACCGGATGGTTCAGCCGTGGCTGCAATCAAAGACGCCGGAACCCGACCGGGAGCGGCTCCAGTCACCGGCCGAGCGCAGCCAACTAGACGGATATTATGAATGCATCCTCTGCTTCTGCTGCACATCGGCGTGCCCGAGCCACTGGTGGAACCCGGCTCGCTTCCTCGGCCCGGCGGCGCTGCTGCAGGCATGGAGATGGCTGACCGACAGCCGCGACGAAGCGAAGGAAGAACGGCTCGATAACCTCGAAGACCCGTTCCGGCTCTATCGCTGCCACACCATCCTCAACTGCACTCGAACCTGTCCCAAGGGACTGAACCCTGGCAAGGCGATCGCCGAGATCAAGAAGATGATGATCGAGCGGCAGAGCTGATCGGAGGCCGGATGCCGCGGAAGCCGAAAAACCCGCATTCGAAGGCTGCGTCGCCCACGGCGCAGGAACTCAAGGGCGACATCGATCGCGGTCGGACCGGCGACAACGTCAGCTCGTTCGATCCCGGCGCCGCTCCTCTCGGCACCGATGATGAAGCCGCGGGGCGCCGCGACACGCCGCCGCGCTTCGAGGAGGCGCTTCGGCAGGAACTGGAAACTGGCAGGATTGCACGACTCGAAAGGCCTGATCGATCCGCGGTCGGCCCGTTCGTTCTCGCTGCCGAGCGCGGACGTCCGGTCTCGCCGAACATCCAGATCTACCGACCGCAGCTGACATCGGTGCTGTCGATTGCCAATCGGATCACCGGCGTGATCCTGAGCATCGGAGCGGTTGGACTGGTGGCCTGGCTGGTCGCGGGGGCTTCCGGGCCCCGCACCTACGCCGTGGCGCGCGATCTGGTCTCATCCCTGCCGGGGCAGATCGTGCTGTTCGCGTTCACCTTCGCATTCTTCCTCCATCTCTGCGGCGGAATCCGGCATCTGGTCTGGGACACGGTCCACGGGTTCGAGCTGCGACAGATCTATTTCTCGGGATGGGTCAGCGTCGCCGCGAGCATCCTGCTGACGCTTGCGGCATGGATGCTCAGCATGATCATCGGAAGCTGAGACAGTGGCTCGCGAAGACATGCGATCGCCGCTCGCCCGCGCAAGCGGGTTGGGGTCCGCGAAATCGGGAGTGAAGCACTGGTGGGCAGAGCGCGCGTCCGCCGTCGCATTGATCCCGCTGACATTGTGGTTCGTGGCCGCGCTGATCGCGCATTCGGGGAGCGACTATGCGGCCTTCCTGAGCTGGATGCTCCAGCCCCACGTGACCATTCTCTTCATCGGATTGCTGGCGGCGCTCTTCTATCACACCGCGCTCGGTCTACGCGTGATCATCGAGGATTATGTGCACTCTTCGATGAAATTCGCCGCCTTGCTCCTGGTCGACCTAGGGTGCGCGGCTCTCGCAAGTGCAGGCATCCTCGCCACGATGCGCATCCTCTTCAGCCACTGAGGAAATGTGAAAGCCTGTCAAAGAGGCTGCCGTTGCCAGATCCAGGCCGGAGGGTCGCTCGCTGGAAACGACTCCTTGGAGGCTTCGTCAACCTCTGCCTGACGGGCCATGTGGAGCTGCCGCTTCGCCCGCGTCTTCACTTCGTGGACGAGCGTGGCGTGGATCCCCGACTTGCCCTCTTCGATGCCGTCCTCGATCTCGAGCGCGCAGGCGCAGACGCATTCATGAAGCGCGCGCTCGACATGAGCTGAGAACGGCTCGTCGGGTCTCTGCTCCACCAGGACAAGCGCTCTCGTCACGGCCGCTATGATCGTCTCTTCGTTGAACGGATCGCCATATTCATGGGTCATCAATGCCCTCCATCAATCCAACTCGCACGGCGCGGGAGGGTTGCGGCGAGTCCCTCCGTCAGAGTCATATAGCATCGATCCCATGATTTATGCTAATGCGAAGCACTCGCAATTGTCGGTTACGGCCGACCTTTTTTCACAGCCTTCCACGATAAGTGATGGTGAGCCTCGTAATATTACCTATTCCGACGAATTGCCGCGCAGGGCTACCAGTCGCCTTAGCCTTCCGGTGCAGCCCTCCCCCAGCCCGGCTCGCCGGAAGGCTCGTCCCCCTCGGCCGCTCGCGCCGGTTGACGCCAGCGTCGACCATCGCAAGAGCAGCCCTTGATAAGCGCAATCGAGGTGAGCCCTTGAAAGTCCTGTTCTACGGCCGGCTGGCCGAGGCAATCGGGCCCGAGCTGGAAATCGACGCCCCTCCGGGTTGCTCGGTGGGCGAGCTGCGCGAGAGGCTTATCGTCGAGCATCCGCAGGCGGAGCGGCCGCTGCGGAGCAGGAGGGCCCTGGCGTGCGTCGGCGATTCCCTGGTCCGCGACTCCTACGTGCTGCAGGCCGCCGACCGGGTCGAGTTCCTGCCGCCGGTGTCCGGCGGATGAGCGTTGTCGCCCGCCTCGAGGAACGGTCGCTGCGTCCCGACCAGGAGCTCGCAGCACTGATCGAGCAGGCGAAGGGCGACGGAGCCGTGGTCAGCTTCGCGGGAATCGCTCGCCCCGGCTCGAAGGAGGGCGAGACCGTCTATCGGCTGATGCTCGAGCATCATCCCGCGCTCACCTTGCAGTCGCTCGAGGAGATCGCCGTCGAGGCCGCAGCCCGGTTCGATGTCAGCCACGTGCGTGTCGTCCATCGCTGCGGCGACATCGCCGCCGGCGAGCCAATCGTCTTTGCCGCCGCCGCCGCGCGTCATCGCCGGGCCGCCTTCGAGGCCGCCGACTATCTGATGGACCGGCTGAAGACCGAGGCGGTCTTCTGGAAGCGCGAAGTGGGCGAGGCCGGCTCGGAATGGATCGAGCCGACCGAGGCCGATTACGCCGACCGGGACCGCTGGGGCTGATCGCATGGCCGGCATCGACGAAAGCCTCACCTTCTATCCGCTTCGGATTGCGGTCCTCACCGTCTCCGACAGCCGCACCGAGGAGACCGACAAGTCCGGCGGCCTCCTCGCGGAGCGGCTCGCCCAGGCCGGCCACGAGCTCGCCGCCAAGGCGATCGTCACCGACGACGTCGACGCGATCCGTGTACAGGTGTGCGCTTGGGTCGAGGATGAGAGGGTGGACGTGATCCTTTCGACCGGCGGGACCGGGTTCGCGCCGCGCGACGTCACGCCGGAGGCGGTGAAGCCGCTCTTCGGCCGCGAAATGGACGGTTTCTCGATCCTCTTCCACCAGGCGAGCTACGGCACCGTCGGATTCTCTACGCTGCAGTCGCGCGCCTTCGCAGGGCAGGTCGACGACACGTTCGTCTTCTGCCTGCCGGGCTCGACCGGCGCCTGCCGCGACGGGTGGGACCTGGTGCTGAAATATGAGCTCGACAGCCGCTACCGACCCTGCTCGCTTGCCGGGCAGGTTCCGCGGCTGAGGCACCTCTGCGCATGAGCCGGCTCACCCATATCGACGAAAGCGGCCGCGCGCGCATGGTCGACGTCTCCGATAAGCAACCCACAGCTCGGACCGCCTCAGCGGCGGGAACGCTGACCTGCCGCCGCGAGACGCTCGACCAGGTTCGCGCAGGCACGACCCCCAAGGGTTCCGTCGCCCACACCGCCGAGCTGGCGGGGATCATGGGCGCGAAGCGTACCGCCGAGCTGGTCCCTCTGTGCCACCCCCTGCCGCTGACTAAGGTCGAGGTGCGAATCGAGATTGACGAAGGCTTGCCGGGCTTTCGCATCACGTCGGAGGTACGGACCAACGCAGTCACGGGCGTCGAGATGGAGGCCCTGACCGCCGTTTCGGTCGCGTGCCTCACCTTGTTCGACATGCTGAAAGCCATCGACCGCGCGATGGTGATCGGCGGCATCGAGGTCACGTCCAAGACGGGCGGCAAGTCGGGCGACTGGTAGCGGACATGATCAGCTATGACGAGGCGCTCGAGCTGGTCCGCTCGGCCGCTAGCCCGCTCGGGACAGAGGCAGTCGACATTGCAGAAGCCGCGGGCCGGGTGCTCGCCGCGCCGGTGATCGCAGAGATCGATTCGCCGCGCTCCGACGTGTCGGCAATGGATGGTTACGCGGTGCGCGAGAGTGACCTCGTGACCTTTCCGGTCTCACTCAAGGTCATCGGTGAGTCCTTCGCTGGCGCCGGCTGGAACGGCACGGTCGAGCCCGGCACCTGCGCCCGGATTTTCACCGGGGCGCCCGTGCCTCCCGGAGCCGACCGGGTCGTGATCCAGGAGAATGTCCGCCGCGAGGGCGACTTGGCGATCATCGATGAACCGCCCGGTTCCGCGGTCCATATTCGCAAGGCCGGCTCGGACTTCCGGTCCGGCGACGAGCTGCTGGCGGCGGCTCGCCTGCTCGATCCACGCGCGATCGTCACCGCCGCCGCGGCCGATGTGGCGGAGCTGGACGTGTACGTACGCCCGCGCCTGCATGTGATTGCGACGGGCGACGAGCTTGCGGCGCCCGGAACCGCGCGGGAGCGTGCCGATGCGATCCCCGAAAGCGTGTCCTTCGGCGTGGCCGCGCTCGCGCAGCAATGGGGAGCGCAATGCGTCGGCCGTACACGTCTCCGGGACGACCTTCCTTCGATGCGGAACGCTGCAACGGCGGCGCTCGACAGCGCGGAGGTGATCGTGGTGACCGGCGGAGCATCGGGGGGAGAAAAGGATTTCGCAAAGACGATGTTCGAGCCACTTGGGCTCGAGCTCATCTTCTCGAAAATCTCGATCAAGCCGGGAAAGCCGGTGTGGCTCGGACTGATCGGCGAACGCTTCGTCGTCGGGCTGCCGGGGAACCCGACCTCGGCGATGGTCACCGCGCGGCTTCTGCTTGCGCCGCTTGTCGCCGCACTGAGCGGCCAACCGATCGAGTGGGCTCTCGCCTGGCGAAAGATGGCGCTCGCCTCGTCCCTCAAAGAGTGCGGGCCCCGCGAGACCTTCCATCGCGCGCGCACCCTGCAAGGCGCCGCCGAGATCCTGTCCTTCCAGGATTCGAGCGCGCAGAAAGTGCTTGCTGAGGCCGGCCTGCTCGTGCGCCAGCGCGCGAAGACGCCGGCGGTTGCGACCGGAGAAGCGGTCGAGATCCTCGACTTCTAGTCCGCGGAGCGGCTTGAGGCCTCCGCCAGGTCGCCCGGCGTGTTGATGTTGAAGAACGGGTCCAATGGTCCTGAGCCCCATTCCACCTCGCGGAAGCCGACCATCGCCGCAAAGCCTCTCAGCGACCGGCGTTCCCCGGCGAGATAGGTCCCGACCCGATCGAGCGCCGAGGTGCGCCAGAGGCCGCACACCGGGTGAAGATGCCCGCCGCTGCCGCCGAGGGCGCAGCCACATTCTCCGATCCCGGTTTGGAGACCGTCGAGAAGGTCCGAAGGAAGGAACGGCATGTCGGCAGGGATGGTCAGCATGAAATCCCGGCCTGCGTTCGCCCCGAACAGAAGCGCCGAGAATAGACCGCCGAGGGGGCCTTCGACACCAGGCTCGTCGATGATGACGCGGACGCCGGTCGGCTGCACCTGGGCGGCGTCGCGGACCGAGATGGCGACAAGATCGGACCAGCGGCTGGCGAGCCGGATCGCACGGTCGACCAGGCGCTCGCCTCGGAACCGGAGGAGCGGCTTGCCGCCGCCGATGCGCTTTCCCTCGCCGCCAGCAAGGATCACGACCGCGATGTCGCTTCTCATGTGAACAGCAGCTTTGCGCCGGCGACGGTCAGCACTGCACCGAGGGTCCGCAGCAGCCACGGCCGCGGGAGCCGCTCGACCCCGAGCCACGTGCCGAGCAGCGCACCGGCAAGGACCGAACCGAGGAAGATCGGAAGCTCATGCGGCAGATGGCCGACCGACGCGGCATTGCCGGCGAGCCCCGCCGCCGAGTTGAGGAAGATGAAGGCTGCCACGACGCCCGACGTGTGACGCGGCTCCTCCCACGCATTGAGGATGATCAGCGGGCTGAGGAAGATCCCGCCGCCCGTTCCGGTCAAACCCGCCAGTAAACCAAGCACCGCCCCTGCAGGGAGCGTCAGCCAGAAGGGTGGCGCATGCACCGGCCGCTCGGCGAGCGCCTTCGGCTGCCACAGGAGGCGCGCGGCGGCGAGCCACAGCAAGATCCCGACCAGGGGCTTGTAATAGATCGCCGGCAGGTGGACCCCGCCGCCGACGAAGGCGGCCGGGGCCGCGGTCAGCGCGAACGCCAACACCAGCTTCCAGTTGGTGAGGCCGCGCCTCCAGTAGCGCCACGCCCCGAAACCGGCGACCAGCAGGTTCAGCGCCAGCGCGGTTGGTTTCATCGTCTCGGGCGCAACCGAGAACAGGGCCATCGAGGCAATGTAAGCGGAGGCTCCGCCATGCCCGACGCTCGAATAGAGCGCCGCCCCCAATGCAAAGAGGATCGCCAGCGCGGCGACGGTCGTCGGATCCATGCCCGGCCCTAATGCTGTTCTGGCGAGATGCTCAAGCGGCGGCTTCGGAGAGCTGCTCTAGGCCGCCGCGGTCGAGGATGCGGATCATCTCGAGTGATTCGAGACGGATGATCCGGTCGCGCTTCAGCGCCGAGATGACGCGGCTCACCGTCTCCTTGGTGAGTCCCAGATAATCGGCAATGTCCGACCGGCTCATCGGCAGCCGGACCACCAACGACTTCTTTCCGTCGGCCGCTGAGGTCCGATCGGCCAGCAGGAGCAGGAAGCTCGCAAGCCGCTCGCTCGCGGTCTTGCGGCCGAGCAGCACGAATTGCTGCTGGGCCGCGGCGAGTTCGTGCGCCGCCATCCGGTAAAGCTCACGTTCCATCCTTTGCTGGTCCTCGACGAAGTCGTCGAACCGCGCCCGCGGGAACCAGCAGAGTTGCGAAGGCTCGAGTGCCTCGGCGCTGAACGCATGCTCGTCATCGACGCTGATCCCGAGGAAGTCGCCAGGATGGAGAAAGCCGGTCACCTGCCGGCGGCCGTCGGCGAGTAATTTGTAGAGCTTCAATGAGCCCTTGGTCAGCGTGAATACACGCGTGGCGGGGTCGCCCTCGTGGAACAGGGCTTGGCCGGGCGCGAGCTTCAGCGTCCAGCCCAAATTCCTGAACTCCTCGAGGCGGTCGCAGTCGAGCACGCCGCAAACCGCCTTGTCGCGCACTTCGCACCCTTGGCAGGGGTGTCCCTGGGGCAAAGGTTCGAGGTGGCGGACCGATGCAAGCATTGGATTCGTCCCAGAGAAGAGTGACCTGGATCATTCGATAGGATGATCTGGCTCATCGCTGGATACGCATTGTCCCCTAGTGTCCATCAAAGAGGGACGCTGACATGGCACGCTTCGCCATCGAACATTTGAGCGAAGACAGGCTGGCCGAAGCGTGGCCGATCGTCCAGCAGTCCCATTCGCATGCCAACGCTGACTGGTGGATCTCGGAAGCCTTGGCGCTCATCGAGCGCGGGGGCGGAGTCCTCGCCGCGCGAGGGCCTGATGAGGCCATCCACGGCGTCGCCACCTACCGGGTCGCGAGGAAGGCGCTTCTCGGCCGGGTCCTTGCAATCGATACGTTGATCACGTTCGAGCTCAGCCGCCGGGCGCCGGCCCGGCATGCTCTATCCGAGGCCCTTGCGCTCCTCGGACATGCGTTCGATTGTCGGAGCGTTGTCCTTCCGGCCTCGAGAGGCCGTGTCGAGCGCACCGCCAAGACCCTGTACGGTTTTCCCGACTTGGGACCCGGCCCCGATATCGCCTGACGCGATCGGCCATCGTGGCCCTGCGCAATGGTCCCTCCCGCCCGGAGCCGGTCATGGACAATGCTGCCGTCATCGCAGAGCCCAATGAGGAAGCGCAGCCGCCTTCGCGGCCCGACTCCGGTCGCGTACCGCCATCGCCTTCCTGGGAGGACATTGCCGATTATGAATGGTACGCCGGCATCTGATCAGCCGTGATGCTCGCACTTGTGGCTGACCCGGGCGTGCATGATCGTCGAGATGAAGGTGTAGCCAGGATCGTCGGTCCGCTGGATGTTGCCGACGATCGTCGTCCAGCTCTCTCCGTCCTCATGGGCCATGAAGCGGCTCACCGTGTCCGCGACGAACTGGGGCACATCCATTCCCGCGCCCTGCGCCTCCGCCTCCAGCTGTGAGGCGAGCTCCGGCTCGCGCGCATTCACCTCCGCAGGGAAGTCGCTTTGCGCCGTCATGGCGAGTTTGATCACCTTGCCCAAGAGCATCACTGCACCAGGGGACTATCGGCGCCGGCGAGCTCGATCCCGTCGATCTTCGCGCTCGCGGTCAAGAGCTGCAAATATTGGGTGATCGCCCGCCGCTTCGAGGTCTTTCGAAGATGGTCGGCGATCCAGCCCTTCGCCTGCTCGAAGGGGAGCACGGTCGCCGGCGCGCGGTCGTCGAGCCGCAAGATATGATAGCCGTGACGCGACTGGACGAGCTCGATCGACCCGACGTCGATCCTCGCCAGCGCCTGCTCGAGCTCCGGGTTGGTGTCGCCTTTCCTGACGAGGCCCAGCGAGCCGCCCTGCTCCTTCGACGAACAGGCCGAATGGACGCGCGCGAGGTCGGCGAACCGGCCCGGCTCGGCCTTCACGTCGGCAAAGATGGCCTCGGCCTTCGCCTTGGCCTCGGCGCTCGCTGTCTCGTTTCTGGCGCGCGCCGGGAAGAAGATGTGGGCGGCCTGGTAGATGGCGGGCGACGTGAACTGGAGCCCGTTGCGGCGATAGTAACGCGCGACCTCCTCCTCGGTCGGCTCGGGCACGCGGATCTCGGAATCAATCAAAGCGGCGATGCGCTCGTCCTCGGTTGCGCCGGCGATCTCGCGGTCGCGGACCCGCTGAAGCAATAGCTCGCGAAGCACGAGCGCCGTCGCCGCCTGGTGCGCCGCCTCTTCATGCGAGGGCGCCGGATGGTGCTGCATCTCGCGCGCGACGGCGTCCTCGCCGATCGTGACGCCATTGACGCTGATCATGTTCATGCTGCCTCCTTGCGCCGCGACTGCGAGACTGGCTGCGGCCGCAGCGCGGGCCGAGCGACATAGGGCGGAAGGTCCTCATCATAGGTGGCGGGCCGCGCGCTCACCTTGGTCCTCACCACCTGATAGTTGCGGAAGAGATAGCCGACCGGCGCGCTCCAGACGTGAACCAGCCGGGTGAAGGGGAAGATGAGGAAGATCGTGAAGCCCAGGAACATGTGCAGCTTGAAGATCAGGGGTACGCCGGCGATCAGGTCCGGGTCGGCACGCAGCGTGACGATGCCCTGCACATAGTTCATGAACTTGACCATCATCGATCCGTCGAGATGGCCGAGCGACAGCGGGATCGTCAGCATGCCGAGCGACAGCTGCACGAACAGGATCAGAAGCACCGCGATGTCGCTGATACTCGAGGTCTTCCGGATCCGCCTGTCGAACAGGCGCCGGTGGAGCAGCATTACGAGTCCGACAAAGCAGGCGGTTCCGCAGATGCCGCCGACGACGATCGCCATCAGCTGCTTGAAGCTGTGGCTGATGCCGAGGAACTCGAACACGACGACCGGCGTCAGGAGGCCAACGGCATGTCCGCCTAGAATGCCGAGGATGCCGACGTGGAAGAGGACCGAGCCCCAGATCAGTTGCTTTCGGCGCAGGAGCTGGCTCGACTTGGAACGCCAGCCGTACTGGTCGGTGTCGAACCGCACCAGGCTGCCGATGAGGAAGACCGACAAAGCGATGTACGGGTAGACCCCGAACAAGGCATGGTGGACGAAACTTCCCATCATCAAGCTCCCGCTCTCGCCAGTTTCGCGACCCGCTCCCGCGCCGTGCCGCCCGCATAAGGGCAGTCCTTGAGCGCCGACCCGGCGGTGAAATCGACCGGTTCCTCTGCCCATTCCTTGTCGAGCTGCTCGAGGTCGGCCGGATCCTCGGGCTCGCCGGCCAGGATCGCGTCGACTTCACCCAGGTCGGCTTCTCTCGATGCAAGCGTTACCAGCGCCGTCAGAAGCGCCGCATAAGGAGAATCCCGCTCTTCCAGCCGGATGCGCAGCGCCTCGATGATGTCGATGGCGTCGGTCAGATAGCGCCTGGCGTGGACCTCGGGGATGACGCTCAGGAACTCGAGGAAGAGCGGGAGATAATCGGGCATTTCGGCCGCGTTCAGCTCGAAGCCGTTCATCCGGTAGGTGAGCGCCAGATCGACCATCGCCTGCCCGCGGTCACGGCTCTCGCCATGGCTATGCTCGTAAAGGTGCAGCGCCAGCCGCTTGGAGCGGTCGAAAAGGTTGATCCACCGCTCCTGGAGCTCGAGCACGTCGCCCTTCTCAAGCTCGAAGATGAAATTGCGCACGCCGAGCAATTCCTCCTCACCAAGCGCATGCTCTTCGGCCAGTGCCGCCTCGATCGCGGAGAGCGACGCGAGCATTTCCGGCGTCGGATAATCCAGCAGCGCGCTGATCGCCTTGAACGTGATCATGCCGCCCTCCTTTTGCCGGGGACCGGTACGTGTCCGACCTTCTTGGGGCTCCCGAAAAGGCTCGGCTCGGTGCGCCCGCCGCCGCTGCAGCCGTTGCCGAAACTGAAGCCGCAGCCGCCCTTGATCTCGTAGGCGTTCTCGCTAACCTCGCGGTGCGAGGTCGGGATGACGAACCGGTCCTCGTAGTCGGCGAGGGCGAGATAACGGTACATCTCGTCGACCTGCTGCTGTGTCAGCCCGGCCTGCTCGAGGACGCGGAGGTTGGTGGCGCCCTCGACTTCGCGGTCGCGCATGTGGATGCGCATCGCGAACATCTTGCGAAGGGCCTCGACGACCGGCTCCTCCTTGCCGGCGGTCAGCAGGTTGGCGAGATATTGCACCGGGACGCGCAGGGAAGCGACGTCCGGGATCTCGCCGTCAAATCCGATATGTCCCCGCTCGGCGACATTCTGGATCGGCGACAGCGGCGGCACGTACCAGACCATCGGCAGCGTGCGATATTCGGGGTGAAGCGGGAAGGCGATCTTCCACTCCATCGCCATCTTCCAGATCGGCGAGAGCTTCGCCGCCTCCAGCCAATTGTCGGCGATCCCGTCGGCCTTCGCTTGCGCGATCACCGCCGGATCATTGGGATCGAGGAAGATCTCGAGCTGCTTCTCGTAGAGGTCCTGCTCGTCCTCGGTCGACGCGACTTCCTCGATCCGGTCGGCATCGTAGAGGATGACGCCGAGATAGCGGATGCGTCCGACGCAGGTCTCGGCGCAGACCGTGGGAAGCCCCGCCTCCACGCGCGGGTAGCAGAAGATGCACTTCTCGGCCTTCCCGCTTTTCCAGTTGTAGTAGATTTTCTTGTAGGGGCAGCCGGAGATGCACATCCGCCAGCCGCGGCACTTGTCCTGGTCGATGAGGACGATGCCGTCCTCCTCGCGCTTGTAGATCGACCCCGACGGGCAGGCGGCGACGCAGGTCGGGTTGAGGCAGTGCTCGCACAGCCTCGGAAGAT
The DNA here is from genome assembly GCA_035712425.1 of Sphingomicrobium sp. Taxonomy (GTDB): domain Bacteria; phylum Pseudomonadota; class Alphaproteobacteria; order Sphingomonadales; family Sphingomonadaceae; genus Sphingomicrobium. The sequence goes on along the minus strand of DASTAU010000248.1, from coordinate 4,676 downwards.
AGAACATGAAGGTCTTCTCGAACTGGCCGTAGATGTCCTTCTCGATCTTCTCGAAGTTCACGTCTTTGGCGCGCTTCTCGAACTCGCCGCCGAGGATTTCCTCCCAGTTGGGGCCCCACTGGATCTTCTCCATCCGCTCGCCGGTGACGAGCGAGCGCGGGCGCGCGGTCGGGAAGGTCTTCATCTCGGGCGCGGACTGGAGGTGGTCGTAATCGAAGGTGAAGGGCTCGTAATAATCGTCGATCTCGGGCAGGTCCGGATTGGCGAAGATGTTCGCCAGCACGCGCCAGCGCGAGCCGATGCGCGGCTCGATCTTGCCGTTCTTCTTGCGATGCCAGCCGCCGTTCCATCTCTTCTGGTTCTCCCACTCCTTGGGGAAACCGATTCCGGGCTTGGTTTCGACGTTGTTGAACCAGGCGTATTCGACGCCTTCGCGGCTGGTCCAGACGTTCTTGCAGGTGACCGAGCAGGTGTGACAGCCGATGCACTTGTCGAGGTTCAGGACCATTGCGACCTGGGCACGTACCTTCATTACTTTATACTCCCTCAGGCAGCCGCAACCGGCTGCGCCGGCTCGTCCATCCAGTCGACCTTGTTCATCTTGCGCACGACGACGAACTCGTCGCGGTTGGAGCCCACGGTCCCATAGTAATTGAAGCCGTAGGCCTGGTGCGCGTAGCCGCCGATCATGTGCGTCGGCTTGGTGATCGTACGCGTCACGCTGTTGTGGATGCCCCCGCGCATGCCGGTGATCTCCGACCCCGGCACGTTCACGATCTTCTCCTGCGCGTGGTACATCATGCACATGCCGGAGGGGACGCGTTGACTGACGACGGCGCGCGCGGTCAGGGCTCCGTTGAGGTTGAACGCCTCGATCCAGTCATTGTCCTCGATCCCGGCGCGCTTCGCATCCTCCTCGGAAATCCAGACCACCGGACCGCCCCGGTTGAGCGTCAGCATCAGCAAATTGTCCGAGTAGGTCGAGTGAATGCCCCACTTCTGGTGCGGCGTGATGAAGTTCAGCACCAGCTCGCCGTTGCCATTGCCCATCTTGCCCAGCACGGGCTCGATGACCTTGGTGTCGATCGGCGGCTTGTAGGTGGTGAACCCTTCGCCGAACGCGCGCATCCAAGGATGATCCTGATAGAGCTGCTGCCTCCCCGTGAGCGTCCGCCACGGGATCAGCTCGTGGACGTTGGTCCAGCCCGCATTGTAGCTGACCTTTTCGCTTTCGATCCCCGACCAGGTCGGCGAGGAGATGATCTTGCGCGGCTGCGCCTGGACGTCGCGGAAGCGGATCTTCTCATCCTCGCGGGTGAGTGCCAAATGCGCATGCTCGCGGCCGGTGAACTCGCTCAAGGCCTCCCACGCCTTCACGGCAACCTCGCCGTTGGTCTCGGGCGCGAGGCTCAGGATCACCTCGCAGGCATCGATGTCGCTTTCGATCCTAGGCATACCCTTGGACACGCCCTCGTCGGTGACCGTGCCGTTCAGGCGCCCAAGGAAATCGACCTCATGATCGGTGTTCCAGCTGATGCCCTTGCCGCCGTTGCCGAGCGTTTTGAGCAGCGGCCCCAATGAGGTGAACTTCTTGTAGGTGTCGGGATAGTTGCGTTCGACCGTGATCACCGCCGGCATGGTCTTGCCGGGCAGCGGGTCGCATTCGTCCTTCTTCCAGTCCTTGACGTCGAGCGGCTGCGCGAGCTCGCCGGGGCTGTCGTGCTGCATCGGCAGAAGGACGACGTCGGTCTCTTCACCGAGATGCCCTTCGCACTGTTCGGAGAAGCTTTTCGCGATCCCCTTGAAGATCTCCCAGTCGCTGCGCGCGCCCCAGGCCGGATCCACCGCTTTCGACAGCGGGTGGATGAACGGATGCATGTCCGAGGTGTTGAGGTCGTTCTTCTCGTACCAGGTCGCGGTCGGAAGGACGATGTCGGCATAGACGCAGGTGGTCGACATGCGGAAGTCGATGGCGACCAGCAGGTCGAGCTTGCCCTCGGGCGCCTGATCGCGCCACACGACCTCCTCGGGCTTGAGCGCGCCCTCCTCGCCCAGGTCCTTGCCCTGGACGCCGTGCTGCGTCCCGAGCAAATGCTTGAGGAAATATTCGTGGCCCTTGCCCGAGGAGCCGAGCAGGTTCGAGCGCCATACGAAAAGGTTGCGCGGGAAGTTCCTCGGATTGTCGGGATCCTCGCACGATAGTTTCAGCTCGCCGGACTTGAGCTCGCGCGCGACCTTCACGCCCGCGGCCTCGCCCTTGAGGTTGCGTCCGACCTCGAGGGGATTGGTCTCGAGCTGCGGCGCCGACGGAAGCCAGCCCATGCGCTCCGCCCGCACGTTGAAGTCGATCAACGTGCCCGAGACTTCGACGTCGCTGGTCGGCGACGCGATCTCGTTCGTCGCCAGCTTCTCGTAGCGCCACTGATCAGTGTGCGCGTACCAGTAGCTGGTGCCGTTCATGTGCCGCGGCGGCCGGTGCCAGTCGAGCGCGAACGCTAGCGGAGTCCAGCCGGTCTGCGGCCGCAATTTCTCCTGGCCGACATAATGCGACCAGCCGCCGCCGGACTGGCCGACGCAGCCGCAGAACACCAGGAGATTGATGATCCCCCGGTAGATCATGTCCATATGGTACCAGTGGTTCACACCGGCCCCGAGGATGATCATCGACTTGCCGTTCGTCTTCTCGGCGTTGGTCGCAAAGTCGCGGGCGGTCGCGATGATCTGCTCGCGCGGAACGCCGGTGATCTTCTCTGCCCAGGCCGGCGTGTAAGGCGTGTCGTCGTCGAACGAGCTTGCGGCGAGGCCGCCGAAGCCCCGGTCGACGCCGTAATGCGCGACGAGGAGATCGTGCACGGTCGCCACCAGGGTCTCGCCCTCGGCGAGCTGCAGCTTCTTCACCGGGACGTTGCGGCGGAGAACGTCGCCGTGGTCGGTGCTGGTGAAATAGGGACTCTGCGGGCCTGACCCGAAATAAGGGAAATCGACGGCCGCGAGCTCGTCGCGACCCTCAGCGAGGCTGAGGGCGAGCTTCACCTCGCGGCCGTCTCCTGCCCCCTCCTGCAGGTTCCATTGGCCCTTGTCGCCCCAGCGGAAGCCGATCGACCCCAAAGGCGTCACAATGCCGCCGCTGATTTCATCGAACGCGACGGTCTTCCACTCGGGATTGTTCGCTTCGTCGAGCGCATAGTCGAAATCCGACGCCCGGACGAAGCGCTCGGGCACGTAGGCGTCGCCGCGCTTCACCAGCCGCACCAGCATCGGCATGTCCGAATATTTGCGGCAATAGTCGCGGAAATAGTCCGCCTGCCGGTCGACGTGGAACTCCTTGAGGATGACGTGGCCCATGGCCATCGCCAGCGCGCTGTCGGTGCCCTGCTTGGGCGCCATCCACAAATCGGCGAACTTGGCGGCCTCCGAATAATCGGGACAGACGACGACCGACTTCGCGCCCTTGTAGCGGACCTCGGTGTAGAAATGCGCGTCGGGGGTGCGGGTCTGCGGGACGTTCGAGCCCCACAGCATCAGGAACGTCGAATTGTACCAGTCGGCGCTTTCGGGAACGTCGGTCTGCTCGCCCCAGGTCTGCGGGCTCGATGCCGGTAAGTCGCAATACCAGTCGTAGAAGCTGAGCGGCACGCCGCCGATCAGCGACAAATAGCGCGAGCCGGCGGCATAGCTCACCATCGACATCGCCGGGATCGGCGAGAAGCCGGCGATGCGGTCGGGGCCATATTCCTTGGCGGTGTAGACGTTGGCCGCGCCGATGATCTCGTTCGCTTCTTCCCAGGTGACCCGGACGAAGCCGCCCATGCCGCGGGCCTTCTTGTAGCTTTCGGCATATTCCGGCGTTTCGACGATCGTCTTCCACGCCTCGACCGCATCGGCGGCTTCAGCGCGCACGGTCCGCCACAGCTTCACCAGCTTCTTGCGGATCAGCGGGTGCTTCGCCCGGTTGGCGCTGTAGAGATACCAGCTGTAGCTCGCGCCGCGCGCGCATCCGCGCGGCTCATGGTTCGGCAGGCCCGGCCGCGTCCGCGGATAGTCCGTCTGCTGGGTCTCCCAGGTGACGATCCCGTCCTTGACGTAGATCTTCCACGAGCAGCTGCCGGTGCAGTTTACGCCGTGCGTCGAGCGCACGACCTTGTCGTGACTCCAGCGGCCGCGATAGCCGTCCTCCCAGCTGCGGTCCTCGTTGGTGACCACGCCGTGACCGTTGGAGAACGTGCCGACGTTCTTCCGGAGGAAGGTCAGGCGGTCGAGAAAATGGCTCATTCTAATCCCCGCGAGGTGGGCATCGCTGCACCGCCACTATCCGATGAGCAGCGGGAGCGATTGATGCAGATCATGAGGCGGGAAATGCCGTTGCCGACGCTCCGCCGATATACGGGATGTTCCGGACATGATGAGCCCCGGCCGAAGGGACCGGGGCTCGAATTGCTTCTCTATTCGGCCGGCACGAGTCCTGGCGGATAGGATGGCCGAGCGGCCTGTATCGGCGGTCTTGCGACAGCTGCAACATCCGCAGCTTCGCCGAGGCCTTCCATTTCCGGCAGCTGCGGGAGTCCGCGAAGCTGCGGAACCTTGCGGCGCTCCATCCGGCGGATCGCGAGATGCATCCATGCCATCGCGCCGGACACCAGGGCGAACAGCAGCATGAAGCAGCTGGTCCAGACGCC
>DASTAU010000247.1:0-2504 GCA_035712425.1 Sphingomicrobium sp. | reverse complement strand
GGCGGAACCTTCGCTCCCGCGAAATAGGCCTTCCAGTCGATGCCCGGCGCATATTTGGCGAGCTCGGCGGTGCTCATCGGATTGTTCGTCTTCTCGATGTCGCGGCGATCCGCGCTCGCCCAGCTGACTTTCGCGATCTTGGTCTCGAACGCCATTACGCGGTCGGCGGCGGCGGCGGGGTTCGGGTTACCGATAGCCTTGAACGTCCGCTCCAGATAGGCGCGATAGGCGTCGCGCTGCGGCTTGAACGAAGCGTCGAGATAATAGTCGCGGTTCGGCATGCCGAGCCCGGCCTGGTAGAGATAGACCGAGTTCATCGACGCATCGGCCGTATCGGGCTCGAGGTCGAACGCGAAGAGCGCGCTTCCGAAGCGGCCTTCGGTCGTTCCCATGTGGCGCGCGAACTGCGCCTTGGTCTTGATCGCCGCGACCTTGGCGAGGTCCGGCTTCAACGGCTTGATGCCGAGCTCCTCGACTCGCTTCTCGTCCATCATGCTCTGGTAGAGCGCTCCATATTTGCTCGTCGCGGGCGCGCTGGTGACGAGGGCTTTCAGCTGGTCCTGGCTCATATCGTACACGTCGTAGAACGAGCCGATCTCGGGCTTGTCCGCCGGGATCGCCGTCTTCTTCAGCCAAGTGCCGGAAGCATATTTCTGGAAGTCGTCGCCCGGCTTCACCGACAGGTCGCGCTCGGTGAGGTCGACGCCCCACTGGCCAAGAGCCGGCTTTTTCTCCGGGAAGGTCGCGGACAGCTGCGCGCCCTGCGCAACGCTGGTGACAGTCAGGGCCGTGGAGGCCGCGAGCAGCGCCACGGTGACGCGCACCAGCGCTTTCTTGTTGAACATGCTCATGAAAATCCCCGCCAATGCAATGAGATGTGCTGCTTGAGCCAGACAGATGACGGAGTCCATCCCGCGTATCGACAAGCGTCAGGCAGGCATCGACGAAAGCAGATTGACGTCAGAGTCCGTTCGGATCGTAGGGGTGTGCTGGAGCCTCGCACTCGCGAACCGGTCGGGTGTGCGTGCTCCGAAGATCGCTTACCCAGCACTGGTCGAGCACCGAGCAATAGCAGACGCGGAAGCTGATCTGCTTCAGCACACTGACCTTTGCGAGATTGTCCGTGACCTGCGGCGATTTCAATGACGGCGCGACGCGTAGCACGGGATTGTCCTCGCCTGGCCTCAACACGGTTTCGTCGACGATGGAATTGTACGTGCCATTCGGAAATGCGGTTTTCACTGCGGCCGGATCGGACGACAGGCCGCAGCACTTTCGAAGCAGATCGAGTCCGGAGCTGATCGGCTGTCCGCGATAGAATAACTCGAAACTGCTGATCTTCGCCGGCCCAACGCCGCCGTTGGACACCCCGATCGCGATCGAATGATTGTTGTCGTAGCCGTTGCTGAGGATCGCCCGCGGAAACGGCCAGACGTTCGCGGCGACGAGGTCCCGCTCGGTCTTGCCGTGCTGAATGGCGACGAACAGCGAGACCGCGGAAATGAAGATTGCCGCCACCGCGATGACCACGTCGAAATGCTTGCCGCCGGTTCGGCGCGGCGCGGGCGTTATATCTCCGGCGCCGGTATCGACAGGAACCTCGCTCATCGCCCCTCCTCGCGAGGAGAGGCATATCGCGCATTCTGACGAATGGGAATCCAACCGCTCGCAATGTGCCGGAACAATCCCCATCTAAGTTGAGCGCCGCGTTGACCCGTTGCGCGCCCCCACGCTACACTGGAACATAAACGGAACGAAGCCGACCGATGCTGACCCATATTACTGTTCGAGGTGCCCGCGAGCACAACCTCAAGGGGATCGACGTGGAGATCCCGCGCGAGAGCCTGACGGTCATCACCGGCCTGTCCGGTTCGGGCAAATCCAGCCTCGCGTTCGACACCATCTACGCGGAAGGGCAGCGCCGTTACGTCGAGAGCCTTAGCGCCTACGCGCGGCAGTTCCTCGAGATGATGCAGAAGCCGGACGTCGAGCATATCGACGGCCTCTCGCCCGCCATCTCGATCGAGCAGAAAACGACCAGCCGCAACCCGCGCTCGACGGTCGCCACCGTCACCGAAATCTACGACTACCTCCGACTGCTGTGGGCGCGGGTCGGAGTCCCCTATTCCCCCGCGACCGGCCTTCCGATCGAGGCTCAGCAGGTCAGCCAGATGGTCGACCGGGTGATGAGCCTGCCCGAGGGCAGCCGGCACTATCTGCTCGCCCCCGTCGTTCGCGGCCGCAAGGGCGAGTATCGCAAGGAGCTCGCGGAATGGCAGAAGGCGGGCTTCCAGCGGGTCCGCATCGACGGCCAATTCTACGCCATCGAGGACGCCCCCGCGCTCGACAAGAAATACAAGCACGACATCGAGGTCGTGGTCGACCGAATCGTCGTCCGCGAGGGCATCGAATCGCGCCTCGCCGACAGCTTCGAGACTGCGTTGAAGCTCGCCGAAGGGCTCGTCTACCTCGACCCCGCCGACCCGGTCGAAGGCGAAGCCCCG
>DASTAU010000246.1:0-2283 GCA_035712425.1 Sphingomicrobium sp. | reverse complement strand
GCTCATGTGCGGCGCGGACTTAGGGAGCGGTCGGGCGCAAGTCCACAAGCGAGGGTGAAACTAGTGATGGCGAGAGCCGCCAACGACGTCATGCAATCGATCATCTTTTCGGCGGTGCTCGATGCTCTCGCGGCGCTCAAGCGCGCGTCGGGCGGGCTTCCGAACCAGCTGCTCCGCGATGTCCAGGCGATCCATCCGAACGTGACCTTCGCCGATCTGCCGAAAGAGCTTCAGGACCAGATCGCCGAAACGACGCGGGCCGCATTTACCCAGTTGCTGAAGGAAGGCTATGCGGTCGGTCCGCGCCAGCAAATGCAGGTGACGCGGCCGATGGATCGGGTGCCTGAGCGCCAGCGTCCAACCGACCGCCGCGGTCCGCCGAGGGGACCGCGCAGGGGTCCGCCGAGCGGTGGCGGCGGAGACAAGCCGCGTGGTCCCGGCGGACCATCGCGGCCGCGCAAGCCCCCCAAGGGGAAGCCGCGCCTGGGGTAATCGCCGACTGCGATCGCTCGTAGCTCTTACGCTGACCGCCCGCCAAGGAGCAGCGCATTCGACGGCGATGAGAATTCGTAACTTGGCCCAAGTTCCTCGTCTGCCTATGCCCCCTGCTGCGGCAGCATTCGATGACGAATAGCTCTGCGGGCAGATCGGCGAACCATCAGGGGCGGCAATGGCGACAATCGCAGCCGAACGATTATCGACCCTCCTCGACCGAATCTACGGCTGCGCCACGAACCCCGGCCTTTGGTCGGCGACACTTGTCGGAATCAATCAGGTTACCGCGTGCACTCAAGCCGTTCTCGGTCTGGTGTCGTTTCCGGAAAACCGCACGTTGATGCAGGCCCATACAGGTATCGATGAGCAGTTCGAAGGGCGCCTGAGAGACAGCATGGGCCAGCTTGAACACATCTGGGGCGGAGCTCAGGCGATCGCCGAGTTTCCGATCGATGCCCCGATCATCCTGTCGAAATATCGCCCGAGCGCACTCGTCCGCGGCAACACCGACCATGACCTTCTTTGCCGCGTCGCCGGCTTCGATGTCGCGGACACGCTCAATCTGCCGCTTACCCACATAGGATCAGCCGTCGGAACAGCTCTGTTCGTGCGCGACAATACGGCAGGGAAGTTCGACGCGCAGCACGGTTCGTTTTTCCGGATGCTTTCGCCGCACATTCGTCGCAGCACGGAGATCAACAGTCTTCTCGAAGCGAGTACCGTACGTCTCAGCGCTCTCGACAGTTTGTTCGACCGTCTCAACGCTCCTGTCCTCATCGCCGATCGCAATGGTCGGCTGCTGCACTTCAACAGTGCAGCGGAGGCGCTGCTGTCGTCCGGACTCATCTCCATACAGGGCCATTCGCGGTCGATCCGAAGTATCGCGCTGGCGCGGGCGATCAATTCCGTTGGATTCGGTCTCAGAACCACCCCCCACGAACTCGTCATCGATCGCGCATCTGCGGATGGAAGGGCATGGACGTTCCACGTCATCGGGCTTCGTGACGAGGACAATGCCGCGCGGACCGGGTTCGTCGCGATCGTCGGCGCTCCCGATCGCACCCCGACGGCCGAATGGTTGCGCGTGATCGGCCGCACGTGGGACCTGACGGGCAGCGAGACAGGCGTGCTGGCGCACCTTCTTCAGGGTAATTCGACCGAGCAGATCGCCGGTCATCTCGAAGTCGAGCCGAGCACGGTTCGGACGCATCTGCTTCACATCTTCGACAAGCTGGACGTGCACGGCCGGGCCGAGCTCGTCGCCAAGGTCCATGCCATGCTCCCGCCATTCACGCCCGAGCAGTAATTTCACCCGACCATTTATCTCCACCAGATGGTGGACGCGCTCCCTCGCCGGCGTCCCTATTCGGGCGACGGCAAACGGGAGTTTGGGATGATGGCAAAGACACTCGTGACGATCGGCGCAATCTTCTTCGGGGCGGCGGGCGCAATGGCCCAGGCACCGGTGATAGTCGAAGGGCAGGCAAATCCGTCGGCGGTTGTCACATACGCCGACCTCAATCTCGGATCGGAAAGCGGACAGGATCGACTCGTCCAACGCATCCGCGCTGCGTCTGAAGGTTTGTGCCTCGACGACGACGTCCAGGATCTCGCGACCACCCTGGCTCGGCGCAGTTGCTACAACAGGGCGATGAGTAGCGGGCTGGCGCAAATGCGCGAGGTGGTTGCGGGACACGGTTCGAAGGCGTCGCTCATGACCGCTGCGCTGCTCATCCGCGCACACTGATTTTGGGAGCTTCCCCGCGCCCGGTCTTTCAAGTGACCGGG
>DASTAU010000245.1:0-3272 GCA_035712425.1 Sphingomicrobium sp. | reverse complement strand
GAATATCAGCTTTACGTCGAGGCGAAGAAGCGCCGCGAGGCCAAGGAAGAAGAAAAGGCTGCCGCCAAGAAAGCAAAAGAGAAAGCGGCGCAGAAGCAGGCCAGCACCCCGCCGCCGTCGGGGAATTAGCAGTGCCAGCCGCTTCCTGACCACCACATCCGGTCAGGATCGCAAGTCCCGCTCCTCCGTTGCTCCTGCACCCAGCGCGGATAGGCGCGGTCGGGACGGTCGTTCCACCAGTCGTTGTAGCTGTCCGGCTCCCAGCTGCGGTTGTTGTAAAGCGCCCACTGTCCGTCATCGTAGATGAAGGCGTTGCCGAAGCCGTCGCAGCGGAAATCGCGATTTCCACGGTCGTGACGATCGCGCCGAATTTCACGGCAACCGTCGAAGTTGCGCGCCGCGGGCGAGCCGTCCGAGAAACGCGGCGAGTTCTGCCGGTGCATGTCGCCCCAATGGTCCGCTACGGCCGGGGCGGGACACGCGAGAGCGGCGAAAACCGCCGCGGCCGTGAGCAACCTGTGATCCATGTCGCCGCTCCTTTCCGAATGTCCGATGCGGACCCGCAATGAAACGCCGGACCCGCGGCGATGTTCATCTTGTGGCGTCTGGCGGGTGAAAAGTTCGATTTTTTCGTCGCCGTAATTCTTTGGTGACCGTCAGCCGTTATGGTTCGGATCATGAGCCCGATGTCTTTGGCCAGATATGTCAGCCCCTGGACCCTCAAGCGGGACAAGGCGAAGCAGCAGCAAGTCGCGGCGCTTCGGCAGCGTGACGGCGACGATTGTCGCCGCTGCCGCCGGCCGATCCGCTTCGACCTTGCGCCAGGTCATGACAAGGGGCCCGCGATCCAGTCCATCGCCTCTTCGAAGGATGAGGCAGGTTTGGATAGCCTCTGCCTCTGCCACAGCCGGTGCAATGCCGCGGGCGAGGATCACACCGACGAGGTCACCGAGCGTATCCGCCGCCGCAACGAAGCGGCGCTGTTCGCGAAGCCGCGCAAAAAGGCAGGGGCGCGGCGCTAGCTCAGGCCGGTTCCGGCTCTTTCGCCGGCGCGGCGTGGGTGAACATCTTCGGGTCGTATTGCGCCCGGGTCGAGATCGCGATCCGGTTCCAGCTGTTGATCTGGACCGCGGCGAGAATCAGCCAGCTGATCTCCTCGTCGCTGAAGTGACGCTTCAGCTCATCGAACGCCGGGCGCGACGCATGTTTTTCGGCGATCAAGGTCAGTTCCTCGGTCCAGGCGAGAGCGGCCCGCTCCTTGTCGGAGAAAAGCGGAGATTCATGCCAGGCGTCGAGCGCGGTGATCCGCTCGACCTTCTCCCCGTGCTTCAGCGCCTCGTCGGTGTGCATCGCCAGGCAGAAGGCGCAACCATTGATCTGCGACGCCCGCAGCTTGATGAGATGGTAGAGCGTCAAATCAAGATGTTGGGCGATCAGCCCCTCCATCTGCAGGAGGTGCCGGTACGCGTCTTGCGGCAAAGCGTTGAGCTCGAAACGCGGGGGTTCGACCATGGTGCGGCTCCTAATCTCAATCGAGTTGGCGACGGCGTCCTTCAGGTAGTTACTGCCGTGCGCTACCGCCAGAGTTGGAAGGACTTGATTGCGGCGACGATGAGCGGTGCGACGTCAGCCATTCGCCAGCGCTACAGAAGCCGCCATCCCGATGCAAAAGCCGTCGACGAACCGCGCTCCGGATTTCGCCGAACGACCACCGAACGGGTTGCCAGATGAGCGCCGGACAGTAGCTTAGGCGAAATCCTTGGGGGGAATGAACATGACTAAGCGTCCCGTTTCACTGACCGTCATCGCGTGGATCCTGATCGTGCTGGGCCTGTTCGGCCTTTATGGAGCCGCGACCTTGGGATCGAACCCGATGGCCGCAAAAATGCTGGCACAGTCGCCCGTTCCGCTGGTCGTCAACCAACTCTGGAGCGCCCTTGGCGCCGTGGTTGGCTTCATCGTGGCTTACGGCATCTTCAAGGGACAGCCGTGGTCGCGCGTCCTGTACGTCGTTTGGAGCATCATCCAAATTCTCGTGGGCCTCTATATCTCTCCGATGAAGGCCTTGTTGGTCGTCAGCGTCATTGTTCTGGTCGTCTTCTGCATTTTCCTGTTCAGCGAGAAGGCCAACGACTGGTTCTCGGCGCGCGGGTTCATGCTGAAGCGCGAAGGCTAGGCGCGCTTCACGCTCCGGGGTGCGGTTCGCAGGCGATTCCGTCGCCGTCGCCGTCCATCTCCGGGCTATAACCAGGGTCTTCCGAGTGAAGCGGCGCCTTGCCGGCGGCGCGGACCTCGTTGCAGCCTGCATAGTGCACGGTCTGTGCGGCGACCTTTGGTTCCGCCGCCGCGCTGTCGTCGGCGCGGGCGGTCCATTGCTGGTCCTGGGCGCTCGCCGGTAGCGGAGGAGGCGTGGCGTCGACCGCCTTTGGCACGCGCACATGCTGCGGAGTGCTTTGCATCGCCGACCAGGCATAGCCGCCGGCAAGGCCGAACAGGACCGCCGCCAGGATGATGAGAACAGCGCGCATTCGTCGAAGGTGCCACGAGACCGCTTATCGAAGGGTAAAAGCCAGTAACGGGGTGGTAAGCCTCATGGATGTAGAAGGCGCTCCGTGATCAAGAGTTCGAAAATCGGCAAGAAAAGCGTCGAGCTGCAGTCCGCGGCCCGGCCGTCGCGGATTCGGCGCGACCCGCCGGGTGGCGATGCGGACCGGCTGGCGCGGGCGGCGTGGTGGAACTCGAGCGAGTGGGAAATCCGTCTTGCCCTCGCCGGAATGGCCTTCTTCGCGCTCGCAATCGCCGCGGTGGTGATCGACCTCGGAGAGCTGGTGAGTCGCTGAGCCGACTTTTCATGAGATAATCGCGGACTTCCGTGCTACGCAGGCTCCAAGCATCCGGGGGGCCGAAGATGCCGTACAGTCAAGCACGCTATTGGATGTTAGCCGTCATCGGGATCCTCATCGCGGGGTTCTGGCCGAGCTATTTCGCGGTCACGACGACGGTACCCTGGCAGTTCCACGCCCACGGAGTCGCCGCCAGCCTGTGGGTGCTGACGGTGACCGCGCAAAGCTGGACAGCGCACTCGAAGCGGCAGCTTCCGCTCCATCGCGCCGTCGGAAAGGCGAGCCTGTTCCTGTTCCCCTTCCTCACCGGCGGCCTCGCGGCGATCATCAGCCGCCAGGGCATGGATTATGTCGCGAACGATCCGGTCAACCTGCTAGATGGTCCCGGCTTCCTGACGGGCACGATGGTCGCCCTGGCGGCTTACGTGG
>DASTAU010000244.1:0-10023 GCA_035712425.1 Sphingomicrobium sp. | reverse complement strand
CACAAGCTGCTCTCCGCCGACTACAGCCAGATCGAGCTGAGGCTTGCCGCGCACATGGCCGACGTTCCGCAGCTCAAGGAAGCGTTCAACGCGGGCCACGACGTCCATGCGATCACCGCCGAGGAAGTGTTCGGCACGGTCGATCGCGAGACGCGCAACAAGGCGAAGACGATCAACTTCGCGATTCTCTATGGGAGCTCCGCCTGGGGCATTGCCTCGCGGATGGGGCTGTCCAGGGAGGAGGGAAAAGCGATCATCGACCGCTATTTCGAGCGGTTCCCAGGCATTCGCGACTTCATGCACAGCACGCTGGCGTTCGCTCGCGAGCACGGCTTCACCAAGACCCTGTTCGGGCGCAAGACGCATTTCGAGCCGAACATCCGGTCGCCTAATCCGTCGATCCGCGCCGGAGCAGAGCGCGCGGCGATCAATGCGCCGATCCAGGGGACCAGCGCCGACCTCATCAAGCGCGCGATGGCGCGGATGGACGATGCGCTCGCGGCAAACGGGCTCGACGGGGTGAAGATGCTCCTCCAGGTCCACGACGAACTGGTGTTCGAAGTGCCTGATGGACAGGAGGAACAAGCTGCCGCGGTGATCAGGCAGGTGATGGCAAATGCCGCCGAACCTGCGATGAAGCTCGACGTGCCACTCGACGTCGAGGTGGGCTGGGGGCCGCATTGGGGAGAAGCACATTAGACGATGAAGGCGCCGGCGCTTCTGCGTCCCCGGCGCCCGATGCGGACATGGCGACCCTTGCCCGGGGCGGACGGCTCAACGTCTTCGGCTTCGTCCTTCGGCTGGCGGGGATGGTGCCGTTCCTGTTCATCGGCGGGCGGATCTATGGGCCAGCCGCACTCGGACGGTTCGCTTATGCGGTCCTGACGGTCGAGTTTGCCGCGCAGATTGCGGCGCTGGGCCTGAGACGCGGCCTGGCGCAGCTACTTGCCGACGGGAAGAAGCCGCAGGCATGGATCGTCGCCGACGCGCTGCTGGTGGCCGCGATCGGGTCTGCGATCGGAATGGCGATCCTGTTCGCATTCCCGAAGGCGATGTACCCGACCACGCCCGTCGGCGGGCTCGACCGGCTGCTTGCGATCACGGTCCTCGCCATTTCGTGGACCGACATCGCGCTGGCGGCGCTGGCCTATCACAACGACGTCGGATCGACGGTCCGTTCGCGCTCGATCGTCCAACCCTGGGTGATCAGCATCGGCGCATTCGTTCTGTCGTTCGTGCCGGTGATGGTCAGCCGCGGCGACGGGCTGATCATCGCCTATGTGCTGTCGATGGTCGCGGCGCTGATCGCGGCGCTGATCCCGCTCCTGAAATGCTATGGCCTGCCGCGCGGATGGGCGCCCGACCTGGCCACCGCCTGGGCCAATGCCTGGCGCAATGTGCCGGTCGCGGCCGCCGACGCCGTTGAGTGGGCGTCGCGCCGGATCGACCTTGCGGTGCTCGGCGCCTTCCTGCCGGCCAGCAGTGTCGGCATCTATTACGCCGCGCAGCAGGTCGCGACCTTGCCGGCCAAGCTCAAGACCAGCTTCGAGCCGGTGCTGGGTCCGGTGATCGTGCGAAGGATTGCCGTCGGAGACCGCGCCTCGGTCGCAAAGCAGGTGCGGCAGGTCACTTACTGGATCATCGCCGCGCAGCTCGGGATTGCGCTGGCGCTCGGGATTCCCGGCCGGGCGGTGATGGGGCTGGTCGGGTCGGCATTCACCGGCGGCACCGCGATGCTCGGTTTCCTGCTTGCCGCCGAGGTTATCGCCGCGACGGCCTTCGTCAGCGAGGCGGCGCTTATCTACGTCGCGCGCAAGCGGAACATGATGCTGAGCCTCGTCATGCTGGCGCTCGAGGCGGGACTGGCGGCGGCATTGATCCTGCTGATGAAAAGCGAGGGGCTGCCATTGGCGTTCCAGGCGACCGGACCGGCGATCGGGCTTTGCATCGCGCTGGCGTTTGCATCGATCACCAAGTCGCGACTGCTCTGCCGCCAGTTGGGCGAACGCGTGTCGGGCTGGCGTTGGGACCTGGCGTGGGCGACTGGCGCGGGAATCGCGGTCGGAGGGCTGATCCGTCTCCTGCTGCCGGAGACCTGGCAGCTGTTCGTTGGCGTGCCGGCGATTCTGGTCGCTTTCGGAGCCGTGCTGTGGACCAAGGGGTTCGGACCCGAGGACCGCGAGCTGTTCCGGATGCGCAAGTCAGAAGTGCGCGAGCTTCGCGAGGCGGAAGAAGCCGCGCTCGCGAGCGATCAGAGAGCTGACGACGTCGTCTGACTAATGGCGGAAGTGCCGCATTCCGGTGAAGAGCATCGCAAGACCCGCCTCGTCGGCGGCGGCGATCACATCCTCGTCGCGGATCGATCCGCCGGGCTGGATTACGGCGGTCGCGCCGGCTTCGGCTGCGGCCAGGAGCCCATCGGCGAAGGGGAAGAAAGCGTCCGACGCAACCGCTGAGCCGACGGTGCGCGGCTCCGGCCAGTCATTGGCTTCGGCGGCTTCCTTTGCTCGGATCGCGGCGATGCGGGCGCTGTCGCGGCGATTCATCTGGCCTGCGCCGATGCCTGCGGTGGCTCCGTCCTTCGCATAGACGATCGCGTTCGACTTGACGTGCTTGGCGACGGTCCAGGCGAACAGGCAGTCGCTCAACTCCTGCTCCGTCGGCTGGCGCCTGGTCACGCATTTGAGCTGATCACGAGTGACCATCCCGTTGTCGCGATCCTGAACGAGGATGCCCCCGGTGATGACCGCGATATTCTGTCCGGGGCGCGAGTCGGGGAGCTCACCGGTCAGCAGCAGGCGCAGGTTCTTCTTCTTCGCGAAGATCGCCTTCGCAGCATCGTCGGCATCGGGCGCGACGACGACCTCGGTGAAGATTTGCGTAATCGCTTCGGCAGTCTGCGCGTCGAGCGGGCGGTTGGTTGCGACGATCCCACCGAATGCCGAGACGCTATCGCAGGCGAGCGCTTCCTTCCAGGCATCGAAAAGCGAGCCGCGCGTCGCAACGCCGCAAGGGTTGGCATGCTTGACGATGACCACCGTTGGCTCGCCGTTGCGAAACTCGGAGACGAGCTCGAGCGCGGCGTTGGCGTCGTTGAGATTGTTGTAGCTGAGTTCCTTGCCCTGAACCTGCTCGGCCTGCGCGATTCCCCGCGCGTGCGGGCCAATCGGCTCGTAGAGCGCGGCCTGCTGGTGCGGGTTCTCGCCGTAGCGGAGCGGTATCTTGAGCTTACTGGCGCGGGTCCAGGTCTCGGGCCAGCGCTCGCCTTGATCCGCGAAGGCGAACCATTGCGAGATGGTCGAATCGTAAGCCGCGGTCAGCGCGTAGGCCTTGGCGGCGAGCTTCTTGCGGAATTCGAGCGTCGTTCCGCCATTGGCATCGAGCTGCTCGAGCAGCGTCGCATAGTCGGCGGGATCGGTGACGATGGCGACGTGCGCGTGATTCTTGGCCGCCGAGCGGACCATCGACGGGCCACCGATGTCGATATTCTCGATGATCGTGTCGCGGTCAGCACCGCTCATTACGGTGTTGAGGAACGGGTAGAGATTGACGACGACGAGATCGATCGGCGCGATCGCATGCTCAGCCATCGCGGCTGCGTGTTCCGGATTGTCGCGGACGCCGAGAAGCCCGCCGTGGACCTTCGGGTGAAGCGTCTTCACCCGGCCATCCATCATCTCGGGGAAACCGGTGAGATCGGAGATGTCGCGGACCTCGGCTCCGGCCTCCCGAAGCTTGGCGGCCGTGCCGCCGGTCGAGACGATCTCTACCCCGTGCCGCGCAAGGCCCGCGGCCAGCTCGGCAAGCCCGGCCTTGTCGGAAAGCGAAATCAGTGCCCGGCGAACCGGAACGACTTCCGTCATAAATGTCCTTCTTGATTAGCTGGCGCGTCGAAATTGCCAGCCGATTTCGCCGCCCAATGCCGACACTTCGCCGACGATGACAAGCTGAGTCGTTCGTCCGGGGTCGCCTCGTCCGTCAATCCAGAGACTTTCTTCGGTGGTGAGATTGCCCCCGCGGCACCGGAAGTTCCACGGAGGCGCGCCCTTCGAACGGAGGATCGCGCCCATTCCGTCGGCGGTGATCGTGGCCTCAACACCAGGAGCGAGGTGGAAGCGCACTGCGTAAGCTGCCGATTCACGGATCTTCTTGCGGCCCTTGGCCGAAAGCTGGTCCGCGCCACGAAGCTCCTTCCCGTCATTGCCGAGCAGAAGGCTGCGCTTGTGGATCAGACCAAAGGTGCGGACGTAGCCGTCGTGGCTGGCTTCGAACCGGCTCGAATCATTGTCCTCGGTGCGGTCGATGGCGACATCTTCGACGCCTTTGCCGAGCGAGCCGTCGGCGAGGATGTTGGTCGAATTGGTATCGGCGAGGACGAGCGTGCTGTGAGCCGCCGTCGTTCGAAGCCCCTGCACTAACTCTTGCGAAAGCTCGGTCGGGAGCGGTCCCGGACCGCCGCAATTGACGACCAGGCGCTGCCCCCCGTCCGATAGCTCGAAAGCAAGTGTGGAAGCCGACCCCTGGTCCGCGCTCTTCTGCGGAGGAGGAGGCGCCGCGTCGACGACAACGATCGTCCCGAGCGCGGACATGCGCTGATACCCCCAGCCTCGAGCCTGCCGTAGCGGCCGCGCGCGGAGGCCGCAGCCTTCGATGACCGCAGTGAGCCGCGCGGCTTCGCCCGGCCCGCAGCCCTGCCAACTGGAGAGTGCCCCGTCGCCCATGGTGACGCCATGAAGCGCGGCGAGCGATGCTTGTCCTGCTGCCTCGATGCCATCGGGAATTATCTGCTTTGCAGCGAGATAGCAGCCTCGCAGCATCCCCAGACGGTCAACCAGCTGCACCTGCTCGAATGGCGACCTGCTGATCAGGCCTCCATCGTCGAATTGCGCGGTCGAGAGCGCACGAACGAGCCCGGCCTCACCACGCGCGACGCGCGGCACTCCGCCCTGGACCAAGAGGCCCGCCGCGACGACGCCGCACCAGGCGGTGACCCTGTCGACCCCAGCCGCCGCCTTGTCCGCATTGCCGTCGAGATGGCGCGCGCCGCGGGCAAAAGTGTTGAGGAGCGCCGAGCGATAGCCGCTGTCGTTGCTCGACAGGATGTAGGGCGCATAGGCCGCCCAGAAGAGGATTCGCTCGCCCCAGAGTTGCGGCGCCCACGCCTCGTCGACCTTGGTTCCATGCGCGAGGAGCCAGCGGCCAACCATCGCCTCGGCGAGTCGCGCCCCTTTTTCGCGAGCGGCGGCGGCCGAAAGGTCGCGCAGCCAGGAGAAACCCTGAAGCTGCTCGGCGAGTGGCCCGCTGGCGCCGATCGCGGCGAAATCGAGATCCTTGAGCGAGATCGTCTCGCTTCCGACCGAGAATTGGCCCGCCAGAAGCGCTTCGCCTCGCTGACGGTCACCACGAACGTGATCGCGCGGGACGGCGACGAGCTTCAGCGGCTGCCTTCCGCTCTTCAGCCGCGACAGGAACGAGCCGCGCGCGAGCTTGGTGACGACGGCGCGCTCGGCGGCCGAGCCGTCGCTCACGCCGGGCCTCGGAGCGCCTTGATGTTGTCGGCGTAGGCGGACGGTCCCCCACGGAAGACGGCGGTGCCAGCGACGAGCGCCGTCGCTCCGGCGTCGACCGCCTGGCGCGCGGTTTCGGGATCGATTCCGCCGTCGACCTCCAGCTGGATGTCGAGCCCGCGCGCCGCAATCGTGCCGGCGATGGCCTCGATCTTCTTCAGCTGGCTGGCGATGAACTTCTGGCCGCCGAAGCCGGGATTAACGCTCATGACCAGAACGAGATCGAGCTGGTCGAGGACATAATCGAGCGCGTCGGGCGGAGTCGCGGGATTGAGCGAGACGCCGGCTTTCTTGCCGAGCGACTTCACATGCTGGACGGTTCGATGGAGGTGAGGGCCGGCCTCGGGATGGACGGTGATGGTGTCCGCTCCGGCTTCGGCGAAGGCATCGAGGAAGGCGTCCGCGGGCGAAATCATGAGATGGACGTCGAAGGGCTTTTGCGTGTGCGGGCGAAGCGCCTTCACCACCGCCGGGCCGATCGTGAGGTTGGGGACGAAATGCCCGTCCATCACATCGATGTGGATCCAGTCGGCGCCGGCTTCATCCACAGCGCGGACTTCCTCGCCAAGCTTCGC
Organism: Sphingomicrobium sp.; assembly: GCA_035712425.1. Taxonomy (GTDB): domain Bacteria; phylum Pseudomonadota; class Alphaproteobacteria; order Sphingomonadales; family Sphingomonadaceae; genus Sphingomicrobium. Next base: position 3,881 of record DASTAU010000244.1, on the reverse strand, counting down.
GAAATCGGCGGACAGGATCGAAGGGGCGATGATGGGGCCGGCCATGAAGCCGATTAGACGGGATTAACGGCGCCGGACAAGCCGCGCGATGAAGAAGCCGTCGAGTCCACCTTCAGCTTCGAGAAGGCCCGGCAGGATTCGGACGATGCCTCGGTCGGTTGGTCGGACGAATTCGGGAAGCTCGCTCGGGAGGTCGAGCCTAAAATTGTCGCGACCCGCGAGAAATTCGTTGATTACCTGCTCCCCCTCCTGCGGCTCGAGGGAGCAGACGGAGTAAATGAGCGATCCGCCGGGCTTCAGCCAGTTCGCTGCACGGGCGAGCAGGTTGCGCTGCAGCTCGGCATTGTCCGTGATGATTTTGGGTCGCGCGCGGTAGAGCACTTCAGGATGACGGCGGAAGGTACCGGTAGCCGAGCACGGAGCGTCTAGCAGGATCGCACCGAACTCGCGGTCGGGTTTCCACTTGAGCGCGTCGGCCTCGATCAGCTTGGCATCCAGATGCGTGCGATCGAGATTCTCCTGCAGTCGTCTCAGGCGACTTTGCGACGAATCGACCGCAGTGACTGCGTGTTCGGCGGCAGCGAGCTGCATCGTCTTGCCCCCGGGCGCTGCACAGAGATCGAGCACGTCCTTTGCGTTCGCGGGAATGAGCCGAGCGGGCAGCGACGCGGCGAGGTCCTGCACCCACCAGCGACCGGTCTCGTAGCCGGGCAAAGCGGTCACCGACGTGCTTCCGAGCCTCACGTGCCTCGGGGCGAGCGATGTTCCGCCATGTTCGACGGCATAGTCCCGCGCCTCGCTTTTATCGGCGAAGCTGAGATCGAGCAGAGGACGCCTCGCAATCTGGCGTCGCGCTGCCTTGACTGCCTCCTCGCCCCAAGCCAAGCGCCAGCGTTCCTCCACGTCCGGAGGCAGGTGCGGTGCGTCGTCAGCGGGCAAACCTCGGCGAAGCAGTGTGCCGAGCACGCCGTGGACCAGCCTGCGCGGTCCGCCGTCGACGAGCGGAAGTGCGGTGGCCACCAGTGCGTGATCGGGTGTGCCGAGACCGATCTTCTGTGCGAGGGCAAGGCGAAGCACCATCCGCGCCTTCGAATCGTCGGGTAGCCGGTTGCGCGTTGCACTGTCGATCAACGCGTCGAGATCGGGGAGGCGTCTGAGTGCTTCTCCCGAAATCGCGATTGCGAGCGAATGATCGGGCGGCGAAAGCTTCCGTTCGTTTGCCGCCGCCGCATCGATCGTCTGGCCGCGGCGGAGCACGCCGTCGAGGATTTGAAGCGCCGCCCGCCGTGCGCCAACGCCCTCAACGCTTGGCATTGGCAATCCCGCTCGCCATCTTGGCGTCATGAAACGGCCGAAGCACCTTGACCCGCCCGCGCATCTCAGCCCTTCTCCGCCGGTGCCCAAGTCTCAGCCGGTGGAGCAGCACGACGCTCCCGCCGGTGAAGAGACGCGGCTCGACCCGACGCGCTACGGCGATTGGGAGAAGAAGGGAATCGCGGTCGATTTCTAGACGCCCTCGGCACGGGGCGGTCGCGAAAGGAGCGCGTCGAGCACCTGGTCGACGTTGGCGCGGCCCGCGATCAGCGCATCCACGGCATCGACGATCGGCATGTCGACACCCTTCTCCTTCGCGAGGCGAGCGAGCACCGGCGCGGTGAACGCGCCTTCGGCCACGGTCTTGCGGTTCGACAGCAGCTCGGACGCGGGACGGCCTTGGCCGATTCCAAGCCCGAGCGAATAATTGCGCGAGCTGGTCGAGGAGCAGGTGAGGACGAGATCGCCGAGCCCCGAAAGCCCGGCGAGAGTTTCGCGCTTCGCGCCGCAAGCGAGACCGAAGCGGCTCATTTCGGCGAAACCGCGAGCGATGAGCGCGGCGCGCGCGTTCTGGCCGAGGCCCTTGCCCTCAACCACACCGCAAGCGATCGCGAGGACGTTTTTCACGGCTCCGCCGATCTCGGCGCCGGCGACATCGTCGGAGACGTAGATGCGGAAGGTCGGCTGGGCGATCCGCTCGCGCAGAGCTTCGGCAAGGCCGATGTCCTCGGCCGCAAGAGTCACCGCGGTTGGCAGCCTCTTAGCGACTTCGTGAGCGAAGGTCGGTCCCGACAGCACCGCGACCGACGAAGTCGGGCACACTTGGCGCGCAACCTCGTGAAGCAGGGCGCCCGAGCTTTCCTCGATCCCCTTCGAGCAGAGGACGAGCGGCATCTTGGGACACGGCATTCGTTCGAGCACCGGTCGCATGTGCTGCGCCGGCGTCGCCACGATCCAGGCGTCGCATTCGGCAAGCTCGGAGAATTTGCCGGTGGCGCGGATCGCCGGGTCGAGCTTGACCCCCTGAAGATAGATCGGGTTTTCGTGGATCCGGTTGACCGCCGAGACGACGTCTTCCTCGATCGCCCAAAGGAGTGTCTCGCGCTCGCCCTCTGCGGCCACCTGCGCAAGCGCCGTTCCCCAGGCGCCGCCGCCAAGAACGCCGAGCTTCATGCTTTCACACCCGCCCCGCGCACTTTTTCGGCGGCTTCGTCGAGTGGCCAGCGGGCGCGCGCCGGCGCGTCGAGATCATCGGTCAGTCCTTCCGCCAAGCGTTCAGCGCCGGCCCATGCGATCATCGCGGCATTGTCGGTGCATAGCCATGAAGGGGGCACGCTGAAGCGCCGTGCTTCGCTTTCAGCCAGACTGGAAAGCGCTGAACGGATCGCCTTGTTCGCAGCGACTCCGCCCGCGACGACGAGCGCCGGAGCATCGCTGTTTCGGAGAGCGAGGCGGGTGCGGTCGACGAGGCAATCGACCACCGCCTGCTGGAAGCTCGCCGCGATATCCGCAGGGGCGTAGTCGCCCGACGCGACGGCGCGCTGGACAGCGCTCTTGAGGCCGGCGAACGAAAAATGCGGCTCGCCCGATCCGACCAGCGGGCGTGGAAGCGGAACGGCTGCAGGATCGCCCCCCTTCGCCAGCTCTTCGATCGCCGGACCGCCGGGATATGGGAGACCTAGACGCTTCGCCGCCTTGTCGAACGCTTCGCCAGCAGCGTCGTCGATCGTGGTTGCCAGCCGGCGATAGTCGCCAACACCGCGCACTTCGAGCAGCTGGCAGTGACCGCCCGAGACGAGCAGCAGGAGATAGGGAAAGCCGAGGTCGGGATCGGCGAGGCGCGGGCTGAGCGCATGGCCCTCGAGATGGTTGACCGCGATGAGCGGCTTGCCGGCGGCCAGAGCAATCCCCTTTCCAGCGAGCAACGCGACCATGACTCCGCCGATGAGGCCCGGTCCTGCTGTTGCCGCGACGGCATCGAGGTCGCTGACCGAGGCTTTCGCCTCATCCAGCACCTGCTCGATCAGCGCGGGCAGGATCTCGACATGGGCGCGGGCGGCAATTTCAGGGACTACGCCCCCATAGGGCTGATGCGCCTGATTCTGGCCGACCACGGCCTGCGCCAGAATCCGCCGGTCGCTCGTTACCAGCGCGGCGCTGGTATCGTCGCAGGAGGATTCGAGGCCGAGGATCAACGACATTCGCGTGCGCCTTTGCCTGAAGGCGGCGCGATGCACTAGGGGTGCGCACATGCAGGGACTTCGCCTCGGGACTCGCGGATCGGCGCTCGCGCTGGCTCAGGCGCGCAAGGTGGCCGCGGCGATCGAGACCGCGCAGCGCTGGCCCGACGGCTGGGTCCAGATCGTCGAGATCAAGACCACCGGCGACAAGGTACAGGACCGCCCGCTCGCCGAGATCGGCGGCAAGGGGCTGTGGACGAAGGAGCTCGATCGCGCGCTGCTCGACGAGGAGGTCGATTTCTGCGTCCATTCGATGAAGGACGTCGAAAGCATCCGGCCGAAGGAAATCCACATCGCGGCGGTTCGCCCGCGGGGCGATGTCCGCGA
>DASTAU010000243.1:0-12803 GCA_035712425.1 Sphingomicrobium sp. | reverse complement strand
TCGCTCTGCGATCGGAATGAATGTGCCGGGCAGGCGCACACCCTCGCGCGGATGGTTCCAGCGCAACAGCGCCTCCGCCCCGCACAGCTCGCCGGTGACGAGGCTCATCTGCGGCTGGAACGCGAGCGCGAATTCGCCGCGCTGAACCGCAGCCGTCAGCGCCTTCTCCGTGTCGATCCGCTGCTGGTGCTCCGCGGCAAGTTCAGAGTTGAACAGGCAGTGCTGGCCGCCGCCCGTCTCTTTCGCGTGATACATCGCGATGTCGGCGGCGCGCATGAGCGACTCGACGCTCGTTCCATGCATTGGCGACATGGCGATCCCGACCGACGCGCCAATATCGACGCTGTGCGAACAAAGCTCGAATGACTCCGAAATCGCCAGGACGATCCGCCGAGCGACGCGCTCGATCTCTTCGGTCGTGGCGACCTCGGGGAAGAACATCGTGAATTCGTCGCCGGCGAGTCGGGCGAGAAGCGGCCGTCCGCAGGCGCTTCCGTTATGCTCGGCGTTGACGACCACCCTGAGACGATTGGCGACCATGATCAACAGCTGGTCGCCGCGCGCGTGACCGAGGCTGTCGTTGACCATCTTGAAGCGGTCGAGATCGATGAACAGCATCGCCGACTTCGAGTCGCCGAGCGCTTCCGCCAGCATCTTGTCCGCCTCTGAGCGGAAGTGAAGCCGGTTCGGCAGCGATGTCACCGGATCGTACATGCCGAGCGCATGGGCATTCTCGATCGAGGCGCGGACTTCGGTGAAGAGCGTGTCGACTGCCGTGGCGAGCTTCGGAAGTGTCCGACGCAGCGATTCCGGCGCCGGTGAAACCAGGTCCCCCTCCTCGATCGCCAACAACCGATCGGCAAGCGCCCCCAGCGCCCTCGCATTCTCGCTATTCGGGCGTTCCGAGGCGATGTAGCTGATCAGCAGGCAGAAGCCGCCAGCACCAAGCGCGGCGAGAATCTTCTGGTCGAACTCCGTCAGGTAGAGGAGTGCGCCGAGCGAAAAGAGGAAAGATGCGAAGCCGGCGGCACACGACAGGATCGTGTTGCTCAGCTTCTCGGCAGTGCCTGCTTTCATCTCGCCTCGCGCGACGGCGTGCCCGCCTACGTCCACGCGCTACGCGAGCAGGGTTAATAAACCGTGCGCGCCCGCGACCGTCTCAGGACGATGTAGAGACTGCCCCCGCCCCCGTGCCTCCGATGGGCCGGACGGACGGCGGCAATCTCGGCGGCGTGCCGTGATGCTGCGAGCCAGTCGTGAACTGCCGCGCGGATCGCGCCTCGGAGAATTGGCGGCTCTCCGGCGCGCTGATGTCCGGTAATGAGCAGAAGGACGCGGTCGCCGCGGCCAATGGCCTGGTCGAGCGCTCGATCGATAGCACGCCATGCTCCGTCGAGAGTCATGCCGTGAAGATCGACGGTTCGGTCCGGATCGAGAGTGCCGCTGCCGAGACGACGGTCCCAGGTGCCGTCGAGCGTCGTGCCGGGTTTGCGCTGTTCCGGACGGGGCGTCGCCCGGGCCAATGGGCGCACCGCTACGGGCTTGGAGGCAGGGCTTTGTGGAGCTATCTCAGCGAGTTCTGGATCATTCTTGTCGCGAGACAGCGGGCGGATCGTGGAAGCGACGCGCGCCCAGAGCGCGGACTCTTCAGGGCTGAGCGAGCGCACGGGCAGCCGCGCCCTTGGGCAGAAGCAAATAGGCGACACCGTTCGCCGCCATTCCGCCCGCGGTCTGTGTCGCCTCCGGCCCGGAGCCCCAGAATGTATCGAACCGGTTGGCGCCCTTGATCGCGCCCCCCACATCTTGCGCTACCCACAAGCCGTAGGCCTCGGGTCGGTCGACCGCGAGATAGACCGGCGCTCCAAGCGGAACGAATTTCGGATCGGCCGCGACCGAGCCCTGCGGAGTCAGCGGAACGTTGAGCGCGCCGACCGGGCCCGGTCCGTTCAAAATCTTGAAGAAGATGTAGGACGCGTTCTCCCGCATCAGCTCGCGGCCCTGGTCGGGGTTGGCGCGGATCCACGCCTTGATGCTCTGCATGCTCGCCCCGCCCGGCGGCAGGATTCCACGGTCGCGCAACAGCTTGCCGATGGCGGTGTAAGGAAGGCCGTTCTGGTCGGCATAGGCGATGCGGATGCTCGTCCCGTCGGGGAAGCTTACTCGCCCTGAACCCTGAATTTCGACGAAGAAAAGGTCGACGGGATCGGCGGCCCAAGCAATCTCGAGCCCCTTGTTGACGAGCGCGCCATCCTCGATCTGGGCGCGGGTGTAATATGGGCCACAGATCCCGGTCTGGTCGACCCTGCCCCGCCCCGTCGTACCGTCGGGCCGGGTGCAGCGGACAAGATCGGGCGGAACGCCATAGATTGGCGTGTATCCGGGCTGCGGCGTGCGCGATCCCTGGATTTCCGGCTCGTAATAGCCAGTCGCGAAGGCTTTGCCGTTGGCGACGCGAACCCAGTCGAAGCGGTCGCGGAAAAAGGCCGTCGCTTGTTCGGGCGCAACGGTCGAGGCCTCGGCGCATAGCGGTGCCCAGTCCTGCGGCTGTGCGAGGCCAGATTGGTCCTGTCGGCGAACTAGCACCGGACAGCTGGTACGGAACGCGGTCAGCGCGCGCTGCGACCAGGCATCATAGATGGTTGCGGCTGGCGGCACGACGGCCACCCCAGCCGCCCGCGCGTTGGCAGGAGGCGGTGGAACGACAGGTACCGGCACGGGGGTAGGCGTCGGAGTTGGAATCGGCGCCGGAGTCACCGGCGGCGCAACCGGTCGAGCGGCGCAGGCGGCAAGCAGCAGTGCAGAGGCGACCGCGAATGCGCGTGAGGCGAAGCTCACGCTTCCTCGTCGGTCTCGATCAGCAGCCAGTTGGGATCGCGCGAAGCGAGATCGCGGCGGAACGTCCAGAGGTCGCGCGTCTGGACCGCATCGCTTAGCGATCCCGCGACCACTTGGCCCTCCGAATTGCGGGTCACCGCGGCAATGTCCGCCTCGAAACGGACGGTCACGAGCGCGACAGTGCGCTCAAGGTTGGCTTCCGAAATGACGGCCTGCTCGATCGTCACAAGCCGATTGTCGAGGGACAGCTTGTCCTTGTTACGTTGCTCGATCGCAGTCGCGAAGGTCTCATAGACGTGCGCGTCGACGTGCGGTTTCAGTGTATCGAGGTCGCCCTTCCAGAAAGATTCGAGGATCAGCCGGTAAGCCGATTTCGCGCCCTCGAGGAAGCGGGCGACATCGAAACTGGGATCGGCGGCGAGCATCGCCCGAACGCCCGGCCCCGCGAGCGGCACGTAAGCGAGATCGTCCGGATTTTCCGTGGCCGGCTGAGGTGCGAGCGGCTGCGTTACGCGAGGTTCGACCCGCGCCGGGTCAGCCGGCTTCAGGATGGGTTGCTGCTCGTGGCCGGTCCGCTCGCCGAGCACGCTATAGAGGCGAAGCCCGATGAACAAGGCGACCAGCGCAAGGATGACAATGACTGCCAAGTCGTAAGTCCTATTCGTCTTTCACGGTTAACATAGTGCGGGACGCGTAAAGATTCCAACACCGCCAACGCACGAGGGCGGCATTGCGCCCCATAAATGCGACTGCTAGGCGCTCCAGCCTGAAGTGCCGCCTCTCGCGGCGGCTCCCGACAGGGCACAACACTTTGCAAGGACAGCATTAATGGCGGACCAGGAACCGGCCTCGGGTGGGAACGGCTCGGGCCAGAACGGCGGCGAACCCCAGGTTTCGATTCTCGCTCAATATACGAAGGACCTTTCGGTCGAGAATCCGAGTGCTCCGCAGGTCTTCTCCTGGCAGGTCCAGCCGAGCCTCGACGTGCAGTTCGGAATCACCGTCAATCCGGCCGCCGAGGACGTCAACGAAGTCGTCCTGAAGATCGACGTCACGGCGCGGTCGGAAAATGGCGTCCATTTCGTGATCGAGCTCAGCTACGCGGGCCTGTTCGGGCTTCGCAACCTGCCGCCCGACGCGCTCCAGCCGTTCCTCCTGATCGAGGCGCCGCGGCTGCTCTTCGCCTTCGCTCGCCAGATCATCGCCGAAGCGGTCACCAACACCGGCTTCCCGCCGCTCCTTCTCGATCCGATCGACTTCGCGGGAGCCTATCTCGCGCAGCTCCAGGCCCAGCAGGAGCAGTCCGGAGGCACTCCGCAAGCAGCCGAACCGGCGGAGGAAGAGCCCGGCCAGTCCTGATCTTGCCGGGGCCTGGGGGGCATTGAAGCGATGAACCTCGCCCGTTCGCTAGGATCCGTTGGCGGACTGACGCTCGTCAGCCGGATTCTCGGCCTCGCTCGCGACATGCTGTTCGCGCAGTTCGTGGGCGCAAACTTCGCCTCTGACGCCTTCACGATCGCGTGGCGGATGCCGAACATGTTTCGAGCGCTCTTCGCCGAGGGCGCGTTCTCCGCGGCCTTCATCCCGATGTTCAACAAGAAGGTCGCGGACCCTCAAGGTCCCGGCCTCTCCGCGGGCGTAGATTTTGCGCAGGATGCGCTGTCCGTCCTGCTTCCCGCGTTGATCGTGATGACGCTGATTCTCGAGGCGTTCGCGTGGCCGGCGACCTACATCATCTCCGGCGGGTTCAATGGCGTGAGCGCGGACAAGTTCGACTTCGCCGTCCTGCTGTCGCGGATCACCTTCCCCTATCTGATGCTCATATCCCTGGCGTCGCTCGCCGGGGGAATTCTGAACTCGCTCCACAAATTCTGGGTCGCGGCGGCGGCGCCCATCCTCCTCAACGTCGCGCAGATCGTGGCCCTGGTTTTCTTCCACACGCATGAGCCGCTGATGACTGCGCAGAACCAGGCGATCGCGGTCACGATCGGCGGCGCGCTGCAGCTCCTCTGGCTGATCCAGGCCTGCTGGACCAACGGCATCCACTTCCGAATCCGGATGCCGCGCCTTTCACCCGATGTGAAGCGGCTGATGAAGCTCATCGCTCCGGCGGCGGCGGGCGCCGGCGCGGTCCAGTTCAACCTGCTGGTCTCGAGCGCGCTCGCGACAGGCCTCCTCCCGCACGGCTCGGTTTCGTACATCTACTATGCCGACCGCCTTAACCAGCTGCCGCTCGGGCTCATCGGCATTGGCCTCGGCACCGTGCTGCTGCCGACAATCTCGCACCAGCTCGGCCGGGGCGCCGACGGCGAAGCGATGACGACCCAGAATCGCGGGCTGGAGCTGGCGCTGTTCTTCACGCTGCCCGCGACGGTCGCGCTGGTGATTTGCGGCGTGCCCATCATCACCGGCCTATTCCAGCACGGTCAGTTCGATGCGGGCGACGCGCTGAAGACCGGTCAAGCGCTCGCGGCATTCTCGATCGGGCTTCCCTCCTACATTCTCGTGAAGGTGCTGACCCCCGGCTATTACGCGCGGCACGACACCAAGACGCCGATGCGCTTCGCAATGATCTCGATCGCGGTGAACCTGGGGCTGAACCTGGCGCTGATCCTGCCGCTGAAGCATGTCGGGCCGCCGCTCGCCACTGCCCTCGCTTCGACCGTCAACGTCTGGATGCTCTATCATACGCTCAAGAAGCGCGGCCATTTCGAGGCCGACGCGCGGCTTCGCCGCCGAGTGCCGCGGCTCGCGCTTGCAGCCATCCTCATGGGTGTATCGCTATATTTCGTGACACCTCTCATCGAGCCGTACATGACGGGCTCTATCCTCCGCCGTGCCGGTGGACTTCTCGCACTCGTCTCTGCGGGCGGGGCGGTCTACGCGATTGCATGTCTGCTGACCGGCGGCTTCGTGCTCGGCGATTTGAAATTGATGATGAGGCGTGCTTCGCGGACATGACGAACCAGGGCAAGACACGTGTGGTTTCCGGCATCCAGCCGACCGGCAATCTCCATCTCGGCAACCTGCTTGGCGCGATCCTGCGCTGGGTCCGGATGCAGGAGGAGGCGGAGTGCCTGTTTTTCCTCGCCGACCTGCACGCGCTGACGGTCGATCTCGACCCGACGGAGCTTCGCTCGAACGTGCGTGAGATGGCGGCGGCGCTAATCGCCAGCGGGATCGATCCGAAGAAGTCGACGCTCTTCCGGCAAAGCGCCGTTCCCGCGCATTCGGAGCTGACCTGGATCCTCAACGGAACGGCCCGAATGGGCTGGCTCAACCGCATGACCCAATGGAAGGACAAGGCCGGCAAGAATCGCGAGGGTGCTTCCGTTGCCTTGTTCGACTACCCCGTGCTGCAGGCTGCCGACATCCTCCTTTACAAGGCCACCCACGTGCCGGTGGGCGAGGACCAGAAGCAGCACGTCGAGCTGACCCGCGACATCGCCATCAAGTTCAACAATGATTTCGACGTCGATCTGTTCGTTGTGCCGGAGCCGTTCATCGGCGGCGGGACGACGGCGCGAATCATGTCGCTTCGGGACGGCAAGGTGAAGATGTCCAAGTCCGATCCCTCGGAGATGAGCCGCGTGCATCTGACCGACAGCGACGATGAGATCGCTCAGAAGATCAGGAAGGCGAAGACCGACCCGGAGCCCCTGCCCGACAATGCAGATGCGCTCGAGGGTCGGCCCGAAGCCAAGAACCTCGTCGGGATCTACGCGGCCGTCACCGGCCAGCCCATCGAGCAGACGCTCGCCGCGTTCGCGGGCCAGGGATTTGGCGCGTTCAAGCCGGCGCTGGCGGAAGTGCTCGTCACGCTGATTGCGCCAATTCGTACGCGGCTCGACGAACTCCGTCGCGATCCCGCGGAGCTCGATCGGATTCTTGCCGAAGGGGCTGTTCGGGCCGCCGAGCTTGGCGCGCCGACGCTCGCCAAGGCCAAAGCCGCCGTCGGCCTTACGCAATAGCCCTGCCAATGGACACCGACAGCCGCACCCCGGCGCGACCGCTGCCGCTGTCACAGCGGCTGGCCCAGATCGTCGAGGAGCCCGGACCCGACCGCCTCACTTTCTCCGAGCTGGCGACTCAGCTCCACGCCCGCGCCTGGGGCGGTCTGCTGGTGATCTTCGCGGCGATCAACGTCATACCGCTGCCACCGGGGGCAAGCATCTTCTTTGCGGTCCCGCTGATCATCGTAACGGCGCAAATGGCGTTCGGCCGTGCGAGTCCCTGGTTCCCGGCGCGGATCGACCGTCGCGGCGTCACGAAGGAAGAACTGCGCCGCCTGATCGCGAAAATGGAATGGATCGAAGTCCGCGTCGAACGCATGTTCAAGCCGCGTCTCGCTACGCTTACAGGCCCGACGGCTACGCGGCTGATCGGCATCGTCTGCTTCATCCTGGCGCTGATGACGATGTTGCCGATCGTCCATGTCGCGCCCGCGGCGGTGATCGTGCTCTTCGGGCTGGCCCTCATTTATCGCGATGGGGCGCTGATTATCGCGGCTGCTGTGACAACCCTGGTGGGCGCCGCAATCGCGATCTTCCTCATTTCTTCGGGCGCTGTCGCGATCAGCTACGTCGCTCGGCGGTTCGGGTTCTAGCGTCCCGAAATTATCGGGCCCGCCGGAGGGCATCCGGCGGGCCCTTGACCTTTCCGGTGTTTCGGGGCGACCGGAAAGGGCACCTCCCCGCTGACCGCGGCCACGTCCGGCGGACGTGCCTCGAAGCGATCAGCCCTCCAACTGTCTCGTCAGCAGCCGGATGTCCGCATCGAGCTCCGCATCGCTCGCACGCAATTTTTCGATCTGGCGAACCGCGTGGATCACCGTCGTGTGGTCTCGGCCGCCAAATCGACGCCCGATGTCCGGAAGCGACTTGGGCGTCAGCTGCTTCGACAAATACATGGCTACCTGCCGCGGCCGAGCCACCTCGCGAGCGCGGCGCGCCGAGGTCATTTCGGCCTTGCGGATCCGATAATGCTCCGCGACCTGGGTCTGGATTTCGTCGATCGAAATTCGGCGTTGATTGGCACGAAGGACATTCGCCAGCACTTCCTCGACGAAAGCGATGTCGATCTCGCGCCCCGTCATCATCGCATAAGCGCCGATGCGGTTGAGCGCGCCTTCGAGCTCACGGATCGAGGATGTCACGCGCCGGGCGAGGAAGTCGATCACCGGGCGTGCCATCTGGACACCCGGAAGCACTTCGAGCTTCGCGCAAATGATGTTGAACCTGAGCTCGTAATCCGCGGCGTTAATGTCCGCGACGAGACCCCAGGACAAGCGCGACAGGATTCGCGGCGCAATTCCGTCAAGGTCCTGCGGCGCTCGGTCCGAGGTGATCACCAACCGCCGTCCGGCGGTGATGATCTCGTTCATCGTGTGGAAAAACTCTTCCTGGGTCGAATCCTTGCCCGCGATGAACTGCACGTCGTCGATCAGCAGCAGGTCGGCGTTGCGGAGCCGCTGCTTGAACCCGATCGTGTCATTCTCTTTCAGCGCTCGGATGAACTCGACCATGAACTTCTCGGCCGACATCGAGACGACTCGCGAGCCCCGATGGTTGGCGAGGAACGCGTGGCCGATGGCGTGAAGCAGGTGGGTCTTGCCGCGACCCGTGCCGCCATGGATGAACAGCGGATTGAAGCTCACCGTCGGCGAAGTCGCGAGCGTGCGGGCGGCCGTTGCCGCGACCTCGTTCGCCTTGCCGACGACGAAGGTGTCGAAGCGATAGCGCGGGTCGAAGTTCGGAGCGTTGGGATCGCGCTCAGCCGGCGGCGGAGTCTCGTCGAGGATAAGCAGCGGCGCCGGACGAGGCGCATCCGCGGCGGCGATGACCCGGACGTCGCGAACGATCGGAAGCACCGTCTTCCATGCGAGCGTCAGGCGCTCGCCGAAATGCGAGCGCACCCAGTCAGCCATGAACTGGCTCGGCATGACGAGGTCGAGCGCTCCGGTATCCGGCTCGAAAGCGCCGAGGTCGGCCGGCTTCAGCCAGCCGTCGAAGGTTCGTGCACCAAGGTCGCGGCGAAGTCCGTTCCTGATCGACTCCCAGGCTGCCTCCAGCGGTGCCGATACCGGCGCCTCGCTAAGCTCGGCCGACGAATTCGCCCCTCCAGCGTGCACTGCTCCCGCGCCTCCTTTGTCCACCCCCGTTTGCAGAGACAAAGCTGCCCGTTGCGCGTGACATGAGTCGCGCGCGGTGGGCTTTTTTTCTCTCTTGCCCCCGGCGCGGATTCGCGCCCGGAAAGGCCTTTGTGAAAGTGTCGAGGGCTGCTTGCAAGTGCCGTTTTTTCACGAAAGTGAAATAAAGGCTCTTGACATAGGAAACGGGCCGAAACTGCAGAGGAATGGCGAAAAACCGCGATTTTCATGGTTATCTTCGCGTTAACGAATCATGCGAATCGCGGGAATTGCTACATTTTTTTGATGGTCTCAAAACAAAACCGGCCGCCGGTAGCCCGACGACCGGTTACGGTCGGTCTTTGAGGGCCGATTTCAGCCGAGCGAGGCAACCCGCTTGGACAGGCGCGAAATTTTCCGCGCCGCAGTGTTCTTATGGATCACTCCACGCGCGACGCCCCGTGCCATTTCGGGCTGCATTTTCTTCAGCGCTTCGGCGGCATCGGCCTTCTTCCCCGTCGCGATGGCCGACTCGACCGACTTGATGAAGGTCCGGATGCGGCTGATTCGCGAATGGTTGATCTCCGCGCGGTTCGAATTGCGGCGGATGCGCTTTTTGGCCTGCGGCGTGTTCGCCATTCTATTCCTCTTGGATCAATGAAAAAACGGCGCGGGCCGCAGCCTCGCACCGAAGTGCCGGGTCCCCTACCCGTTCACGCTCCGGAGGTCAACGCTGGCAGCGGGGGCAATAGAAGGTGGAACGACCACCCTGGACGATCCGCCTGACCGGGCCACCGCACCGGCACGGCCTGCCCTCGCGATCGTAGACAGCGAAGCTCTTCGGGAAATAACCGAGTTCGCCGTCCGGAGAGGCAAAATCTCGCAGCGTTGAGCCGCCCACGGCGATCGCCTCCTTCAGCACATCGTGGATCGCCGGAACCAGCCGCTTCAGCCGTTCGAGCGAAATGCTCCCGCCTGCCCGCGCCGGATGGATTCCGGCACGGTAGAGAGCCTCGCAAACGTAGATGTTCCCGAGGCCAGCGACGATGCGCTGATCGAGCAGCAAAAGCTTGATCGCTGCATTCCGGCCTGCAAGCCGACGTTTCAGCTCGGGCGCGTCGAGATCGAACGGCTCGGGCCCAAGGGCCTTGAATGGGGGCCACTCCTCGAGATCACTCGTCGGGACGAGATCAAGCGAACCGAAACGCCTCGCGTCATTCAGGGCAAGCCGTCGCCCTTCATCCGTCTCGATGATGAAATGGTCGTGCTTGGCCATCTCCGTCGGATCGATCCGCCAGTGGCCGGACATACCGAGATGGAAGACCAGGCTGTCAGCACGATCCGTATCGATCACGCCATATTTGGCACGCCGATGCAGACCGACGACGCGAGCCCCGGTCAGCCGTTGGCCGAGGTCGACGGGAAGGGCTCGCCGGAGATCGGGCCTTCGCGCCTCCACCCGAGCGATCCGCCGCCCGTCGAGCACGCGCGCAAGGCCGCGAACGGTGGTCTCAACTTCGGGAAGTTCGGGCATGAGCCGCGATATGGCGGAGCGCGGCCAAGCCCGCTAGAGCCGCGCCCCGATGACAGACAAGGTCAATTTCGGCGACGAGCTCGTCAGCCCCGAGGAAAAGACGCGCCGCGTTGGCGAAGTCTTCAGCTCGGTCGCGCGCCGCTACGACATCATGAACGACCTGATGTCGGGCGGAATGCACCGGTTGTGGAAGGACCGCTTCGTCAGTCGCGTGAAGCCGCGCCAAGGCGAGGAAATCCTCGATATGGCCGGGGGTACCGGCGACGTCGCCTTCCGGATGGCGCGGCGGGGGGCTCGGGTGACCGTCTCCGACATCAACGCCGATATGCTCAGGGTTGGCGAAGAGCGGGCCGAGGCCCGCAGCCTGAATGGGCTCACGTGGAAAGTGGAGAATGCCGAGGCGCTGAGCTTTGCCAGCGCGAGCTTCGACGCCTACACGATCGTCTTTGGGATCCGGAACGTGACCGACATTCCGGCGGCGCTTCGGGAAGCGCATCGCGTGCTGACACGCGGCGGGCGTTTCTACTGCATGGAATTTTCATCGAGCGACTGGCCTGGCTTCTCAAAACTCTATGACGCGTGGGCGTCGAACGCCATTCCGCGGATCGGCAAGGCCATCGCGGATGACGAAGACAGCTATCGTTACCTCGTCGAGAGCATCCGCCACTTTCCGCGCCCCAACGCGTTCAAGGCGATGGTGGCGGACGCCGGCTTCGTCCGGGCGGCCGCCGAACCGATGCTCGGAGGCTTGGTGACCATCCACTCGGGCTGGAAGATTTGATGCTTCGCATCGAGCTCATCAGCTCCTGGCGGAGCTTCTTCGGTTGACGACTTCAGTCACCCATTTGTGGCGTCTGTTGAAGTGGGGGCGGACGCTGGCTCGCCACGGCGCTCTTCGCGGCATCGAGGAAGACCCGTTGACGCCGCCGCCGGTTCGCCGTCTGGCGAAGATCGCGCGATTTGGCGCCCGGATTCCGCCAACGCCTGAATATGCGTCCGCGCTCGTCGCGATCGGGCCCGCCGCGATCAAGCTCGGCCAGGCGCTATCCACGCGGCCTGACCTTGTTGGGCAGGCGGCTGCGGAGAATCTATCGAAGCTCCAGGACGATCTGCCGCCGGCCCCTTTCGCGGCGATCAAGCGGATCATCGAGAGCTCGTTCGGCGCTCCGCTCGAAAGCCTCTATTCCGAGTTCGACGAGGCCCCGATCGGTGCCGCCTCAATCGCCCAGGTCCACCGTGCGGTGACGACCGAGGGCCGCGACGTCGCGGTCAAGGTGCTTCGCCCGGGTATCGAGGAGGAATTCGCCAAGGCCATCGACACCTATGAATGGGCCGCGGCTCATGTCGAGAATTTTGGCGGAGAAGCCGCGCGGCTCCGGCCACGTCTCGTCGTCGCTCAGTTCAAGCAATGGACGGCGCGGGAACTGGACCTTCAGCGCGAGGCGGCGTCCGCTTCGGAGCTTCGCGAGAATATGATCGCCGAGCCCGGCTATTACGTGCCGGAGATCGACTGGCGCCGCACAGCGCGCCGCGTCCTGACACTCGAGTGGCTAGACGGGATCAAGCTCAACGACCGCGACGCGCTCATCGAGGCCGGGCAGGACTGCCACGCGCTTGCAATGACTTTGGTCCGCGCCTTCCTTCGCCAGGCGGTCGTGGACGGTTTCTTCCACGCCGATCTCCATCACGGCAATTTGTTCGCTCTTCCAGACGGGCGGATCGCCGCGATCGATTTTGGAATCATGGGCCGGATCGACCGGCGGGCGCGAGTCTGGCTTGCCGAGATTCTCTACGGTCTCATCACGGGCGATTACCGCCGCGTCGCCGAAATCCACTTCGAGGCTCAATACGTCCCTCCGCACCACAGCGTGGAGGAGTTCGCGACCGCGCTTCGCGCCGCGGGCGAGCCGATCCGCGGTCTTCCGGTCAAGGACATTTCGGTCGGCCGGATGCTGGAGAGCCTGTTCTCGATCACCCGCGACTTCGACATGCCGACCCAGCCGCATTTGCTGCTGCTCCAGAAGACGATGGTGATGAACGAGGGCGTCGCGACCGCGCTCGATCCCGACATCAACATGTGGGAGACCGCCGAGCCCTTCCTGAAGGAATGGATCCGCTCGGAGCTTGGACCGGAAGCCTATTACGCCGACCGGATCATCGAGCTGATCCGCGCGGCCAAGAAGATTCCCGAGCTGATCCAGCGGCTCGACGAATATTATCCTCCCAGAGGCGCGGCGCCGCCTCCCCCGCCTCTCCCCGACGTCGCGGTGATCGAGCAGGGCAATTGGCTCGGGTACGTTCTTGCAG
>DASTAU010000242.1:0-5851 GCA_035712425.1 Sphingomicrobium sp. | reverse complement strand
CAAAGCTGGCTATGCCTGCGGCCCCATCCATGAAACCCAGCGCGCTTAGGCTTTGATCCAGAACGTTGCCCACCTGCTGCGCGCACGGCGGTTCCTCCCCCTGTTCTCGACGCAGTTCCTCGGAGCCTTCAACGACAGCCTGTTCAAGCAGGCGGTGGTGCTGTTCGTCACCTACCAACTCTATTCGGACCCCCACAAGGAATTCCAGTTCAGCGCCATCGCGCAGGGCTTGTTCATCCTTCCTTTCTTCCTCTTCTCCGCGCTTTCGGGCCAGCTGGCCGACGATCATGACAAGGCGCGGCTGATCCGCATCATCAAGGCGGCCGAGATCGGAATCATGCTGGTTGGCGGCGCCGGGATCATGTTCGCGAACATTCCACTGATGCTGATCGCGGTCGCCGCGATGGGCGTGCACTCGACCTTCTTCGGCCCGATCAAATATGCGATCCTGCCGCAGCACCTCCAGAAGGACGAAGTGCTCGGCGGCACCGGCCTCGTCGAAGCCGGGACTTACGTCGCCATCCTCCTCGGAACGATTCTCGCCGGCGTGCTTGCGTCCAGGCCGCAGGCGGCCGCGGGGGCCGTGCTCGTGTTCGCCTTCCTCGGCTATCTTTCCGGCAGGCAGGTCCCGCCTGCCCCGCCCGCGGCGGAACGACTGCCGATCACCTGGCACATCGTCCACGCGTCGATCCAGCTCGTCAGCGCGACGATGCACATCCGGCGGCTCTTTCTCGCCATCCTTGCGATCAGCTTCTTCTGGACCATCGGCGCGGTGCTGATCATCATTTTTCCGCCGCTGGTGAAGAATGTGCTCGGAGCCGACGAACAGGTCGCGAGCCTGTTTATCGCAATCTTCTCGATCGGAATCGCCATCGGCTCGGTCGCCATCAATCGCATGCTGAAGAGCGAGGTGTCGGCGCGGTTCGCGCCCGCCTCGGTCATCGCGATGGGTGTGTTCGTGCTGCTGCTGCATTTCGTCGCGCTGACCTGGAGCAAGAACGGTCCCGATCTCACGACGCTCGGGAATTTCCTGTTCAACCCGATGGCGTGGCCGATGATTTTCTGTCTTCTCGGTGTCGCGATTACCGGCGGGATGTTCGTCGTTCCGCTCTACGCGTTCCTCACGACAACGGTCCCCAAGTCCGAGACTTCGCGAACCGTCGCGGCGAACAATATCGTCAATTCGGGGGCGATGGTGATCGGAAGCGTCGTCGCGATCGCGCTCAACCTCGCGGGCGTCGGCCCGACGAGGCAGCTGCTGCTGGTTGCGGCAATGTGCATCGTGTCCGCCTGGCTGGGGTGGAAGCTCCACCTAGCCTGCGACGAAGGCCGGTGCAGCGTCGACTAGCCGATCAGGATCGAAACGACGAGGAAGCCGGCCACGAACGTGATGGCGAAGAGCTTGAGGTCCGGTGAAATCGCCGAACTTGCCTGCACCGCGTCCAGCACCCAACGGCGGCCGCGGCCGAACGATCGTGGGTCAAGAGCAAAGGCTGGTCGAGCAAGCTGCATGGCAAATCCTTAACGCGGTTTTTACCATGTTCGAACGCGTTGCAAGCCCAAGCAGCTTCAGCCGTCCCGCGGTGGGACAGCGGCCTCACTCCGATGATTTGTGGATCAGCCCGCGGCGGCGGCGGAAAGCGGCGGTTCGTCGGACCGGCGACGTGCGGTGAGCAGCTCGAGCGCCTGGTCCGCGGTCATCGGCTTGCCGAAATACCATCCCTGGCCGATCGCGCAGCCAAGCCGCACGACGGCCTTATAGGCGTCTTCACTTTCGATACCCTCGACGCAAACCGGAACCGACAGCGCGGCCGCCAGCGTCGTCACGGCGCGAATGATCGCCGCGCTCTCGCGCTTCGCGCTCAAATTGGCGACGAAGCTCCGGTCGATCTTGATGATGTCGAACGGCAGCGACCGAATGTGCGCCAGCGATGAGAAGCCGGTACCGAAGTCGTCGAGCGCCAGCCGAACGCCCTGGTTCTTCAGGCTCATGACGATTGACCGCGCGAGGTCGATGTCGGCGAACAGCGAGCTCTCGGTGATCTCGACGACGAGGCGCTCGGCCGGGAACGCCGTCTCGGACAGCATGCGCACGATGCGTTGCGCGAGCCAGCCATCCGTCAGCTGTGATGCGGAGATGTTGACCGAGAGCTTGATTGCCGGGTCCCACCCGGCGGCCTGCCTCAGCGCTTCGGAGATTACCTGCTCCGACAAGCGGCCGATCAGGCCGATCTCCTCCGCCACCGGGATGAACACGTCCGGCCCGATGAGGCCTGAGAGCGTATGATTCCACCGGGCAAGGACCTCGAAGCCGATGACCTCGCCGGTCGAGAAATCCACTTGCGGTTCGAAATAAGGGATGAACTGCCCATGTTCGAGGCCGAAGCGGATGCCCTGTTCGATCTCGCCCTGCGCTATCAGCGCGCGCTCCATTCCCGCGTCGAACCAGACCGGCCGGGCGATACGGCCGCTCCGCGCCCGATCCATCGCGATATCGGCCCGCCGAAGGACGTCCGGAATGCTCGCCTCCCCTGCCGGAGCTGACGCTATTCCCGCAAAGGCGCCGACCTGGATGATGCGCTCGTCGAAGAGTAGCGGGCGGGTGACGATGCCGAGAACGATGTCGGCGACTTCGTCCGCGCGGCTGGTCTCGTCCGCGCCGAGCGCCAAAGCCAGCGCGAATTCGTCGCCGCTGAGCCGTGCAATCACGGCTTCGTCGCCGAGCACGGTTTCCAGTGCCGTCGAGATCGACTTCAGGAGCCAGTCGCCGGCGTCGTAGCCGTGCTGGTCGTTGACCGCCTTGAAGCGGTGGATCTGGAAGGAAATGACGACGAGGTTAGCGCCGCGCGCGCCGGCATCCACGCAAAGCTGCGCGGCGCTGTCGGCGAAACCCTTGCGATTGTAGAGCCCGGTGGTCGGATCGGTCGTCGCGAGAAGCGCAGCCCGTCGCTCCTGCTCCGCGCGGATCTCGGCCTCGTGCTGAAGGTCGACATAGCGGCGCCAGCCGAACAGGATGAGGGCGACGTTCAGCGTCAATGCGGTGCTCGCAATGCGAACGTCGGTCGCGAACCGGCCGCCCTCGATCCGGATATGGTTGAAGAAGGCGCTGCCGTTCCAGATCAGCAGCAGAACGGCCGTGATAAGCACAGCGAGCACGACGGCGTCACGCCGCGCGCTGAGAAGGCCCGAACTGTCCGGCTTGGATACGCCGCTCGCCATTTCGCGTCAGTACCGCAGGAACGCTTAATAAATTACTGGTCCAAATTGGAATGTTTGGCCCTCGCCGGGTTCGGATCCGCATGCACGGCGGTCCCCCGGAATGCCTGTATGCGCGCGAGGCTGGTGCGGACGGCGGGAATTGAACCCGCACTCCCAATCGGGAAGAGGATTTTAAGTCCCCAGCGTCTACCGTTCCGCCACGTCCGCTTGCCTGCGCCCGGCGACGGTAGGATCCGCCGGGTTATTCCGCGGTCACTTCCTTGAGATTTAAGCGCTCGCGCATTTCCTTGCCCGGCTTGAAATAGGGCACGCGCTTCGCATCGACGGAGACTGCCTCGCCGGTGCGCGGGTTGCGGCCGACGCGCCCATCGCGTTGGCGGGTCGAAAACGCGCCGAAACCGCGAAGCTCGACACGGCCGCCCTTCGCCAGCTGGTCCGTGATGGAATCGAAGATAGCACTGACCACGCTCTCCACCTCACGCTGCGTGAGATCGGGAAAATCGGTGCAAAGCTTCTGCACCAGCTCGGAACGGATCATCGGCACCCCGCTAAGGATTTAGATTTGGTCCCGCCCCCTAGAGGGACCGCTCGCACGCTACGCTGTCAGGAAACACATTCCCGCGCAAGAAGGATTTACGCGGCGTCTCTCGAAAAGAAACGCCGCGTTTCCCGTTACTTCTTCGACTTCTTCGTCTCTTTCTTGGCCTTGGTCTCCTGCGCTTCCTTCAGCGCGGCGCCAAGGATGTCGCCGAGCGACGCGCCCGAATCCGACGAACCATATTGCGCGACGGCCTGCTTCTCTTCGGCGATCTGCATCGCCTTGATCGAGAAGTTGGGCTTCTTCGAACGGTCGAAGCCGATGACCATCGCATCAAGCTTCTGCCCGACCTGGAAGCGCTCGGCGCGCTGCTCGTCGCGGTCGCGGCCAAGATCGCCGCGCTTGATGAAGCCAACCGCACCATCGTCGCCGACCTGGACGTCGAGGCCCGCATCCTGGACCGCGCGGACGGTCACGGTGACGACGTCGTTCTTCTTGACGCCGCCAGCCGCGCTGGCTCCGCCGCCGGCGCTTGCACCCGTGCCGCCGCCCTCGAGCTGCTTCATGCCGAGCGAAATGCGCTCCTTCTCGACGTCGACATCGAGCACCTGCGCCTTGACGGTCTCACCCTTGCGGTGAAGCTGAAGCGCTTCCTCGCCCGACACGCCCCAGGCGATGTCGGACATGTGGACCATGCCGTCGACGTCGCCCTCGAGCCCGACGAACAGGCCGAACTCGGTCGCGTTCTTGACCTCGCCCTCGACCACCGAGCCGACCGGATGCTTCTCGGCGAAAGCGACCCACGGATTCTCCTGGGCCTGCTTGAGGCCGAGCGAAATCCGGCGCTTCTCCTCGTCGACCTCGAGCACCTTGACGTCGACTTCCTGGCTGGTGCTGACGATCTTGCCCGGGTGAACGTTCTTCTTCGTCCAGCTCATCTCCGAGACGTGGACGAGGCCCTCGATCCCCGGCTCGAGCTCGACGAAAGCGCCATATTCGGTGATGTTGGTCACCCGGCCCTGGAACACGCCGCCGATCGGATATTTGGCCGACGCGCCTTCCCACGGATCGCTCTCGAGCTGCTTCATGCCGAGGCTGATGCGCTGGGTCTCGCGGTTGATTCGGATGATCTGCACCTTCACCGTGTCGCCGATGCCGAGCACCTCCGACGGGTGATTGACGCGCTTGTAGGAAATGTCGGTGACGTGCAGCAGCCCGTCGATCCCGCCGAGGTCGACGAAGGCGCCATAGTCGGTGATGTTCTTGACCACGCCCTCGATCACCTGGCCCTCGGCGAGGCTCTGGATGAGGCCGCTGCGCTGCTCGGCGCGGGTCTCTTCCAGGATCGCGCGGCGCGACACGACGATATTGCCGCGGCGGCGGTCCATCTTGAGGATCTGGAACGGCTGCGGCACGTCCATCAGCGGCTGGACGTCGCGGACCGGGCGGATGTCGACCTGGCTGCCGGGCAGGAAGGCCACGGCGCCGCCGAGATCGACGGTGAATCCGCCCTTCACCCGGCCGAAGATCACGCCGTCGACGCGGTTGCCGGCCTCGAACTCCTTCTCGAGCTTGTCCCACGCGGCTTCGCGGCGCGCGCGGTCGCGCGACAGCATCGCTTCGCCGGCCGAATTCTCGACCCGGTCGACATAGACCTCGACCTCGTCGCCGATCTTGAGGTCGGCCTTCTGGCCCGGCGCCGCGAACTCGCGCAGCGGCACCCGCCCCTCGCTCTTCAGGCCGACGTCGATCACGGCCATGTCATTCTCGATTCCCGTAACGGTGCCCTTCACCACCTTGCCCTCGAAGGCTTCGTTCTCGCCGCCGAGGCTTTCGTTGAGGAGCGCCGCGAAATCGTCGCGGGTCGGGAATGTCGTGGTCGCCATGAGTGTCTATACTTCCGTCGTAACAAATCGGCCTGCCGCGCCGGGCCACCGCGGCCGGGCTCCAACATGCGGACCTGGTTTCATAACAAGCCTTCAAGACCACATGCCTTGAATGCATCCGATCGAGCGCATGTGTGTCGTTAGGCATGCACGGCAAGCGAAAATGCGCGTCAGAGTACGGGCATCTCCCCGCACCCTGCGCGCGTGC
>DASTAU010000241.1:0-5957 GCA_035712425.1 Sphingomicrobium sp. | reverse complement strand
CTGTTGGACATCGCTTATTCGGTAAGGTGGAACATCAAGAACCCCGAGCTCTACCTTTTCCAGCTTTCAGAGCCGGATGAAACCATCAAGCAGGTTGCGGAAAGCGCGATGCGCGCAGTGATCAGCCAGGTCACGCTCCAGGAGGCCATGGGCGACAAACGCGCCGACATCGAAGCGCAGGTCACCGACCGGATGCAGCGAATCCTCGATGGCTATCGCTCGGGGATTGCGGTTCAGGGCGTGGCGATCCAGCAAGCCGACCCTCCCGCCGAGGTCAACGATGCCTTCAAGGAGGTCACCGCCGCGCAGCAGGAAGCGCAAAGCTACATCAACAATGCGAATTCCTACGCGCTGCAGCGCACCCGGCAGGCGCAGGGCGAAGCGGCTGCTTTCGACAAGGTCTATGAGCAGTACAAGCTTGCGCCGGACGTAACCCGCCGCCGGATGTACTATGAGACCATGGAACAGGTGCTTTCGAAGATCGACAAGACGATCGTCGAGGCGCCTGGAGTGACGCCCTATCTTCCGCTGCCGCAGGTGCAGAAGGGCCAGCCGCAGCAGGACCGCCAGCAATGATCGGCTTTATCCGCAATCGACCGATAGTTTCGGCGGTGATCGCCTTCATCGCCTTGATCATTGTGCTCGGAAGCTTCCCGATCGTCCCGGAAACCAAGCAGGCGGTTGTCGTCCGTTTCGGAAAGCCGGTTCGGATCCTCAACCGTTATGAGCCGGGAAGGCCGATCGGCGCCGCCGGAGCGGGGCTGTCGTACCGGATTCCGTTCGTCGACCAGATCGTCTGGATCGACAAGCGCGTCCTCGCGGTCGACATGGAGTCGCAACCGGTGCTCTCGACCGACCAGCGGCGGCTCATGGTCGACGCGTTCGCCCGCTACCGGATCGTCGATCCGCTACTGATGTACATCCGATCGACCACAACCGAGAATCTGAACAGCCAGCTTCAGACCATCCTCCGATCGGAGGTTCGTAACGAACTGGCGAAGCAACCGTTCGCCGCTCTGCTTTCCCCGGAACGGCAGGGCGTGATGAACGACGTCAAGAATTCGCTGAACGTTCAGGCCGCGAAGTTCGGCGTCCAGATTGTCGACGTGCGCATCAAGAAGACCGACCTTCCCGACGGCACGCCGCTGCAGTCCGCTTTCGACCGGATGCGGACGGCGCGATACCAGGAAGCGCAGTCAATTCGCGCCCAGGGCAATAAACAAGCCCAGATCATCCAGGCTGAAGCCGATGCCGAGGCCGCCCGGACCTATGCCGCGAGCTTCGGCAAGGACCCGGATTTCTATGACTTCTATCGTGCGATGCAGAGCTACAAATCGACGTTCGTCCAAGGAACCGGAGGAAAGCCCCCGGCCTCGACGACCATCATTTTGTCGCCGCAGAATGACTATTTGAAGGAATTCACTGGACGTACGAAGTGAACTGCGGCGTTCAAATGGCGTTAAGCCGGTAAGGGCATTACCGCCCTTGCGTCTCACACCAAATGATGGAGTATCGATGCGCTCGAAGGAGTCCGGAAAAGTGCGCTACGCCTACGGGGTCGCAATGGCCCTGCTGCTTGGAGGATCGGCCTTTTCCCTGGCCACGGGACAGGCGGGCGCGCAGGTCCCGCAAAACGCGCCCGGCACTTCCGCGCTCGCTCCGCGGCCAGGCGCTCCGATGTCCTTCGCGGACCTGGTCGCCAGGCTGCAGCCGGCGGTGGTCAACATCTCGACCGAGCAGCGCATCCCGGTGCGCCGTCAGCAAAGCGACCCGTTCGAGCAATTCTTCCGCCAGTTCGACCCGACCCAGCCGCAAAGCGGCGACAACAGCGGCGCCGGTAGCGGCAACAGTAACAGTCAGGGCGGCCGCACTCAGAAGGCCGGCTCGCTCGGATCGGGGTTCATCGTTTCCCCGAATGGCTACATCGTTACCAACAACCACCTGATTCAGGGCCTGACGGGTACCGGCACGGTCGATAGCGTCACCGTGACGACCTATGAGGGCAAGGAATATACAGCGCGGATCGTAGGCCGCGACGACACCTCGGACCTCGCACTGCTCAAGATCGAGGCGCAGAACCTGCCGTTCGTGCAATGGGGCGACAGCACCAAGGCCCGCGTCGGCGACTGGATCCTCGCGATCGGCGATCCCTACGGCGTCGGAAGCACGGTCACCGCAGGCATTATCTCGGCGCTCCATCGCTCGATCACGGAGGCAGGCGGCGCGTACGACCGCTACATTCAGACCGACGCATCGATCAACATGGGCAACAGCGGTGGCCCGATGTTCGACCTCAACGGCAACGTCATCGGCATCAACTCGGCACTGATCTCGCCGACCGGGGCCTCAGTTGGCATCGGCCTCGCCATCCCGGCGGAGCTCGCCAAGCCGGTCATCGATGCCTTGATGAAGGGGCAGCGGCCGGTCCGCGGCTATCTCGGTGTCGGCCTACAGCCCGTCGACGAAGACTTGGCCGCGAGCGCGAATTTGCCGAAGAACAGCGGCGAGATCATACGGACCATCGTTCCGAACGGTCCGGCCGCGCGCGCCGGCCTTCAGCAGGGCGACGTGATCGTGAAGGTCAATGGCCAGCAGGTCACTCCGGATCAGACGGTCTCCTACCTCATCGCCAATGCGCCCGTAGGGAAGCCGATCCCGATCGAGATCGTCCGCGGCGTCCCGAACGGCAAGCGTGGAACAGTCAACGTCACGCTTGCCGACCGTCCGACCGAAGAGGCTTTGAACAAGATCGGCGCGGGCCAGTCGGGAGGGTCGGACACCACTACTCCAGGCACCGTCCCGGCCCAGAGCGCGCTCGGGCTCTCGCTCACCACGCTGACGCCGGATTTGGCGCGCGGCGCCAATCTGCCGACCGGCGCGCGCGGTGTCATCGTCACTTCAGTCGACCCGAACAGCGACGCGGGAGACAAGGGCTTCCGGCGCGGCGACTTGATCGTCTCGGTCAACAACCAGCAGGTGACGTCGCCGGCGCAAGTGATCGCGATCGTCGATGCAGCGCGCAAGGCCGGCCGCACCAGCGTCCTCCTGCTGGTGAAGCGCGGCAACTCGCCCGAAGCGTTCGTCGCCGTTGACGTCAGCGGGAAATAGCCAGCAACCTTATCCTGCGGGTTGGCCGGGCGCCTGATCGGCCGCCGCGGTCGCAAACCCGCACTGCTTTTGCTCCATCGGGATCTGCTTGGTGATCCGCGTGGCGTTCTCTGAATAGGCCTGCGTGACCGATCCGCTGTTCACCTGCTTGCCGCGGAGTGGGCTGACACCCTGGCAGATGTGGAAGACGTGCGGAGTCGCGGACTTCTTCGCGCCATTCTCCGGAGCGATCCAGTAGACGACATCCTGACCGTTCGGATTGGCGGCGGTCTTCGTCGCATCGGCAACCGTCTTGGAATCCTGTGCGATCGCCTTCGCCTGGTCGGCGACCTCGGGCGAGCAGTCCTTCGTCGGCTGGCTGGCTTTGATCTCCGCCGCGCACTTGTTCATGTCCTGGGTATATTGCTCGACCGACGGCGGGTTGAAGTCGACGCCGATGAACGTCGCGACCGCCGCCAGCACCACGCCGATTCCGCCCGCGATCTTCTTGTTCTTGGGGTCCATGTCCTTGTCCATGAAGATCAGGACAATGAGTGGCAGGAAGGCGATGACGGTGATGATCGCGCCGAGCTGGTTCTGGAAGAAGAACCGGGCCGGATCGGACTGGCGGGCAGGATCCTGCTTGTTGGCCGCCTTCCACATCAGGTTTCCGCCGATCGCGAATATGGCGATTACGACCAGCAGGCCGATCAGCAGCGGCAGGTTGCCGTGATCGAATTTGTGCTGGCGGAGCATGACCACGCCGGCGACCTCGGTGCCGATGGCGATAATCCACGCAATCGCCGCGAAAATGCGAAGCCGCGTCGCGGCGGACTTCTGGCCGTGCGTCGCACGCCATTCCTTGGTGACGTCGACGTCGGCGTTCGGATCGGTGTCGGACATGTTCACATCCCCCGTTAGCGATGCGCTTTGGTATCGCAGGATGGACGCTGACACGAGAGGAATTGTCATTATGACGGGAACAGGGAATCGTAGCGGGCTTGTCTTGAGACGCGACGACGGGGAGATTCGCTTTGTTCGAGTTCGGCCTTAAAGAAGCTTCAAGAGAGGAAGTCGGCGTGGCGGACAATCGCGAGGTCATCGGCGAGCTCGAACGAGAGTGGCGCGATGCCCTGTGCACCAAGGACATGAAGCGCCTTGCGGACCTCATGCATCCCGATTTCGTGCTGATTGGCACGCGTTCGACGGGCCCCTTCCTCATGCATCGCGACGAATGGCTCGACGCGATCCAGCGCCGTGACGTCGAGACGATCGAGTTCGACGTCCGCGATGCGACCGCCCTGGACGATGTGATGATCGGCACGGTCCACGCGCGCTGGCGCCTCAAATATCTCGGGCGGATCATCGAGGACTGCGTGTTGCTCACCGATGTCTGGGTCAAAGAAGGCGATCGCTGGGTCGCCATCCGTCGCCACTCGACGCCTGCGCCGGCAGGCCAGTGCGACAATCTCAAGGGGAATTAAATGGCACGCGAAGAGTCGCTCCGCGCGGGGGAAAACATCAAGGAACTGACGATCCGGGGCATCATCCTCGGAGCCGTCCTGACCGTGATCCTGACCGCCGCCAACGTTTATGCGGGCCTGAAAATCGGACTGACGGTTGCGACATCCATTCCTGCTGCAGTCATTTCCATGGCCGTGCTGCGCTCGTTTCGTGATTCCACGATCCAGGAAAACAACATCGTCCAGACGATCGCCTCAGCCGCGGGAACACTCTCGGCGATCGTCTTCGTTCTCCCCGGACTGGTGATGGTCGGCTGGTGGACTGGCTTTCCCTACTGGCTGTCGGTCGCGGTCATCGCCATCGGCGGCATCCTCGGCGTCATGTACTCCGTGCCTCTTCGCCGGGCCCTGGTCACCGGGACAGACCTTCCGTTTCCAGAAGGCATCGCTGCTGCTGAAGTGCTCAAGGTCGGTTCTGGCGTCGGCGGCGCCGAGGAAAATCGGCGCGGCCTGATGCTGATCGTGTGGAGCTCGATCGCTTCGGCGGTTTTCTACGCGCTGGCTCAGACCAAGCTCCTGGCCGCGGACGCCACCAAGGCCTTCAAGGTCGGGTCCGGTGCGACCTCGGTCTCGGGCAGCCTGTCCATGCTCCTCATCGGCGTTGGCCATCTTGTCGGTCTCACCGTCGGAATCGCGATGTTCGTGGGACTGCTGATCAGCTGGGCGTATCTGGTACCCCACTACACGTCGCTCGCCGGAGCGATTCCAGCGGGCACGAGCATCGGCGACTTCGTTGGGGATGTATTCGTCCACAAGGTCCGCTTTATCGGCGCCGGCACGATCGGCATTGCCGCGATCTGGACACTCCTCAAGATCATGGGGCCGATCATTGCCGGCATAAGGGGAGCCCTGGCGGCCAATGCGGAGCGCAAAGCCGGTCGTGGTGAGGCGCTTCCGATTACCGAGAGGGATCTGCCTATCGGCATCGTGTCGGGCACGATCGTCGTTCTGATGATCCCGATCGGACTGCTGTTATATGCCTTCGCGAGCACCAATCCCATCGCAGCCAATCCGGGCGTCACGCTGGCCGCCAGCATCATCTACATCCTGATCGCCGGCGTCGTGATCGCCGCCGTATGCGGCTACATGGCGGGACTCATCGGCGCGTCGAACAGCCCGATCTCGGGTGTCGGAATCCTTTCGGTGGTTGGAATCGCACTCATCCTCGCCGCGCTTTTCCCCCACGCCACGGGTGACGCTTCCAAGTCGCTGGTCGCGTTCGCGCTGTTCGTGACTGCCGTGGTGTTCGGTGTGGCGACGATCTCGAACAACAACCTCCAGGACCTGAAAACCGGTGAACTGGTCGCGGCGACGCCATGGCGGCAGCAGGTCGCGCTGGTGCTCGGC
>DASTAU010000240.1:0-2601 GCA_035712425.1 Sphingomicrobium sp. | reverse complement strand
TGGTGGCCGAAGACGCACAAGATCGGCTCCGCCGACCTCGATCGGCCCGTGATTGAGCCCCGCTCCGGCGGTCGCTGGTATGAGCTGGATGTCGACGGGTCGGAATGCGAGATCGGCAAGATAGCGGTGTGGGAGCCGCCGGCGCGTCTAGTCCTGATCTGGCAGCTAACGCCCGAATTCACCTACGATCCCGACCTCATCACCGAGGTCGAAGTGCTGTTCACGCCCGAGGGCGACGGCACTTTGGTTCAACTGGAGCACCGCGACCTGGAGCGGCTGGGAGACAAGGCGGACGCGATGCGGGAGACCGTCAGCGGCCCAGGCGGCTGGCCGGCCCTGCTGGAACTCTTTGCCGAAGAAGCAAAGAACTGAACGAAGGAGACGCCATCATGTCCGACATCAACGTCTATGGAATCCCGGGAAGCCCATTCCTCCGCAGCGTCGAGATCGCGCTCCATGAGAAGGGTCTCGATTATCAGCTTCATGCGCTGAAGCCGGGCGAGCACAAGCAGCCCGACTATCTCGCCCGTCACCCCTTCGGTCGCGTCCCCGCCTTCGAGCAGGACGGCTTCGCGCTGTACGAGACCCAGGCAATCATCCGCTATCTCGACGAGATTGTCCCGCAACCGCCGCTGACCCCCGGCAACCCGAAGCAGCGCGCCCGGATGAACCAGGTGATCGGAATCATCGAATGGTATTTCTTCCCCAAGGCCGCTGCGCCGATCGCGTTCAACCGCATTATCGGACCGCGTCTTCTGGGCCTCCCGGCAAATGAAGAAGCGATCGTTGAAGCAATGCCGATGGCGCGGACATGCTTCGCGGAGCTTGACCGGCTGCTGGGCGATCAGCCCTATTTCGGGGGCGACACCGTCAGCATCGCCGACATCATGCTCGGCGCGCAGCTCGATCTGTTCCGTGAATGCGCCGAAGGCCGCGAGTTGATCGGCGGCACGTCGCATCTCGGATCATGGCTCGACCGGATGGTCGCTCGGTCGAGCTTCGTCGCGACCGCTCCGCCGCAAGTGCTTCGCGAAGCGGCCTAACTGGCGAAATAGTCGCGGGCGCGGGCGAAGAAGCTCTTCGCCGCGGGGCATTCGTCGCCGGTCTCGGTGGCGCGGATTTCCTCGAGCAGCTTCTTCTGCTCCTTAGACATGTGAGTCGGGGTTTCGACGAGGATTCGCGCCATCAGGTCGCCGCGGCCTCGGCCATTGAGCACGCTCATTCCGGAGCCGCGATGGCGCAGCTGCTCTCCGGACTGGATGCCGGCCGGAATCTTGAGCTCGACCTTGTGCCCGTCGATTCCGGGAAGGCTGATCGAGCCGCCCAGCGCTGCCGTGGTGAAGCTGACCGGGCATTCGGCGATCAACGTGCTTCCCTCGCGCGCGTAGATCGGGTGCCGCTTCATGTGGACGAACAGGTAGAGGTCGCCGCTTCCCGCGCCTCGGACCCCCGCTTCGCCTTCGCTGGCAACGCGAATCCGGGTGCCGTCGTCGACGCCCGCCGGAATTTTCACCGCAAGACGGCGCTGGCTGATCGCCCGGCCCTCGCCGTGGCAATTGCCGCAGGGGTTCGTGATCACTTCGCCTGATCCGCGGCAATTGGGGCAGCCGCGCTCGACCATGAAGAAGCCCTGCTGGGTGCGGATCTTCCCCATGCCGCCGCAGGTCTGGCAGTGGCTCGTGCAGCGATCGAGCCCGGTGCAGCCGCGTCCGTCGCAGACCTCACAGGTCGCGAGCGCCTCGACCGTGATGGTCTTTTCGACTCCGGTGAACGCTTCTTCGAGGCTCAGCTCGATGTCGTATCGGAGGTCGGCGCCGCGCGCGGCGTTCTGGCGAGCGCCGCGCGGGTCCATGAACTCGCCGAATATCGACGAGAAAATGTCGGAAAAGCCGTTGAACCCTGCGTCGGCGAAGGGATCGCCCGTTCCCCCGTTCTGGAACGCGGCATGGCCGAAGCGGTCGTAAGCAGCCCGCTTCTGCGGGTCCTTCAAAACATCATAGGCCTGGTTGATCGCCTTGAAGCGCGCTTCCGATTCCTTGCATCCGTTCTTCCGGTCGGGGTGATGCTCTTTCGCCATGTGGCGATAGGCGGCCTTGATCGCCGCGTCGTCGGCTCCGCGCGGCACGCCCAGCAGTTCATAATAGTCCTGCTCGACCATCATTCCTCCCCACTACGCCTTACAAGGCTCGGCGCCGCCCCGTTGAGGTGGCGGCGCCGGACCATCAGCCCTTGTTCTCGGAATCGTCGACTTCCGAGAACTCGGCGTCGACGACCTCTTCCTGCGTCTCGCCCGGATGCTCGGACGGACCGGAGGTGCCGGCATCTGGGCCGGCCGCGGCTTCCGTCTCGGCCTGCTGCGCCTTGTACATCGCCTCGCCGAGCTTCATCGCCGACTGGGTCAGTGCGGCGGTCTTCTGCTGCATCTCGTCGGCGTCGCCCTTCTCGACGGCC
Source organism: Sphingomicrobium sp. (assembly GCA_035712425.1). GTDB lineage: Bacteria > Pseudomonadota > Alphaproteobacteria > Sphingomonadales > Sphingomonadaceae > Sphingomicrobium. Next base: position 150 of record DASTAU010000240.1, on the reverse strand, counting down.
GCCTTGGCTTCCTCGAGCGCCTTCTCGATCTCGGACTTGATGTCGGCCGAAACCTTGTCGCCATGTTCGGCGAGCTGCTTCTCGGTCGAGTGGATGAGGCTCTCGGCGTTGTTCTTGGCCTCGGCCGCGCCACGACGCTTCTTGTCTTCC
>DASTAU010000239.1:0-13171 GCA_035712425.1 Sphingomicrobium sp. | reverse complement strand
AACCCCGCGACCAGCTCCGATTCGCCCTCGACCAGATCGAAGGGCGACCGGTTGGTCTCGGCCAGCGCCGAAATGAAGAAGACGACGAACATCGGGAAGAGCGGAATGCAGAACCAGACGGTCTTCTGCGCCTCGACGATCGCCGAAAGGTTGAGCGAGCCGACGCAGAGCAGCACGCTGACTATGACGAAGCCGATCGAGACCTCGTAGGAGACCATCTGCGCCGCGGCGCGCAGCGCGCCGAGGAATGCGTATTTCGAATTGGACGACCAGCCGGCCATGATGATGCCGTAGACGCCCAGGGAGCTGATCGCGAAGAGATAGAGAATCCCGACATTGATGTTGGCGATCACCACCCCTTGATCGAAGGGGATGACGGCCCAGGCAATGAGGCTCAGCACGAAGGTCAGGATCGGCGCCGCGACGAAGACGCCGCGATTGGCGCCGGTCGGGATCACCGTCTCCTTCATCAACAGCTTCAGCCCGTCGGCGATCGGCTGGAGAAGGCCGAAGGGCCCCACGACATTGGGTCCTTTGCGGAGCTGCGCGGCCGCCAGCACCTTGCGCTCGGCATAGGTGAGATAAGCGACCGCCAAGAGGAGCGGCACGATGATCGCCAGGACCTCGCCGATCAGCAGCGCGGTCGGCAGGCCGTAGCTTCGCCAGGCGTCAACCATGCGTGCCCGTCTTTCCGGCCGCAATTTCGGCTCTGACGGCGGCGCAGTCCGCCATGGTGGGCGAAGCCCGGCTGATGACGTCGGTACGGTAGAAATCGGCGATCGGATAGACAAAGGGCTGCGCATCGACCGCGCCGTGCGCACCGAACGCACCCCAGTCGGCGCGCGGCGCACCCTCGGGCGCGGCGAAGCTCGGGTAGGACGCCGCCATGCGCGCACGCAGCGCGCCGAGCGAATCATAGGACAAGGTCTTGCCGAGAGCGCCCGAAAGAGCGCGCAAGATCGCCCAGTCCTCGCGTGCATTGCCCGGCGGGAAGACGGCGCGGCGCGCGCGTTGGACCCGACCCTCGGTGTTGACGTAGGTCGCATCCTTCTCGGTGTAGGCGGCCCCCGGCAGCACGACATCGGCCCGCGCGGCACCGCGGTCGCCGTGGTGGCCCTGATAGACGATGAACGCCTGGCGGAGCCGCGCCGTGTCGATCTCGTCGGCGCCGAGCAGATAAAGGAAGTCGATTTCGCCGCCCGCGCAGCCGGCGACAATTCCGGAAACGTCACGACCGCCCGGCTTCGGAACGAAGCCGAGGTCGAGACCGCCGACGCGCGCCGACGCGAGATGCAGCACGTTGAATCCGTTCCAGCCCTCGCGCACCATGCCGGCGCTCTCCGCGAGATCGCGCGCAAGGCCGAGGATCGCCGCACCGTCCTTGCGCCGCAAAGCCCCCTGCCCCAAGACGAGCATCGGCTGCTTGGCCTCGCCGAGGAATTCGCGCGCGCGCTCGATCAAGCTCTGCGGCCCGGTACCAAGCTGAGTGACCGGGTAGGTCAAATCCAGCGCCGGACCGAAGGCGCCGACGCGAAATCCGCCCTGAAGCCAGCGCTTTCTCAGCCGCGCATTGATGATCGCCGCTTCGGAGCGGGGATCGGAGCCGATGAGGACGCACGCATCCGCCTTTTCGATCCCGGCGATCGTCGTGTTGAAGAGATAGGCGGACCGGCACGAGGGGTCGAGCTTCGTGCCGTCCTGCCGGCAATCGAGATGCGGCGAGGAGAGCGCGGTCATCAAATCCTTGAGCGCCATCATCGCCTCGGCATCGGCGAGATCGCCGGCAATCGCGGCGCAGCGGTCGCCGGCAACGCCCTTGAGGCGGTCGGCGATGGCGGCGAAGGCCTCGGGCCAGGTCGCCTCGACGAGCTTGCCCGCGCGGCGGATATACGGCCGGTCGAGCCGGCGCTTGCCGAGCCCGTCGATCGCAAAACGCGTCTTGTCGGAAATCCACTCCTCGTTCACGTCCTCGTTGAGGCGCGGCAGGACGCGCAGCACAGCGGGGCCACGGGAATCGACCCGAATATTGGAGCCGACGGCGTCGAGTACGTCGATCGATTCCGTCTTGCGAAGCTCCCAGGGCCGCGCCACGAAGGCGTAAGGCTTGGCGGTCAGCGCGCCGACCGGGCAAAGATCGATGATGTTGCCGGAAAGCTCCGATTCCAGCGCTTTGCCGACGAAGGTGTCGATCTCCATATGCTCGCCGCGGCCGATGCCGCCGAGATCGGCCACGCCAGCGACATCGCCGATGAAGCGGATGCAGCGGGTGCAATGGATGCACCGATTCATGCTGGTCGCGACCAGCGGCCCGAAATCCTTGTCCTTGACCGCGCGCTTGTTTTCCTGATAGCGGCCGCGATCGAAGCCATAGGCCATGGCTTGATCCTGCAAATCGCACTCGCCGCCCTGATCGCAGATCGGACAATCGAGCGGGTGATTGATGAGCAGGAACTCCATCACCCCGTGGCGAGCCTTCTTCGCCTTCTCGCTTTCCGTGTGGATCACCATTCCATCGGCGGCCGGCTGGGCGCAGGACGCGATCGGCTTGGGCGCCTTTTCCTGCTCGACGAGGCACATGCGGCAATTGCCCGCTATCGCCAGGCGCTCGTGGAAGCAGAAATGCGGCACCTCGATGCCTAGCTGCTGGCAGGCTTGAAGCACGGTCGATCCGGCAGGTACTTCGACCTCGATCCCGTTGATGGTGAGCTTCGGCATCGATCCGGATCCTTAAGCCGCGCGCGCGGCTGCATCCTTGCGGTATTGCGCGATACGCCGCTCCATCTCGGGCCGGAAGTGCCGGATCAGACCCTGAACCGGCCACGCCGCGGCGTCGCCCAAGGCGCAGATCGTATGGCCCTCGATTTCGTAAGTGACGTCGAGCAGCATATCGATCTCCTCGACCGTCGCATTGCCCTTGACCATGCGCTCCATCACGCGCCACAGCCACCCCGTGCCCTCGCGGCAGGGCGTGCACTGGCCGCAGCTCTCATGCATGTAGAACTTCGAGAGCCGCGAGATCGCCTTCACGATATCGGTCGATTTGTCCATCACGATCACCGCAGCCGTGCCGAGGCCGCTCTTCACCTCGCGAAGCGCGTCGAAATCCATCAGCACCGTGTCGCAAATCGGCTTCGGGATGACCGGAACCGAGGCGCCGCCCGGAATCACGGCCAAGAGATTGTCCCAACCGCCGCGCACGCCGCCGGCATGCCGCTCGATCAGCTCCTTCAAGGGAATGCCCATCGCCTCTTCGACATTGCAGGGCTTTTCCACATGCCCCGAAATGCAGTAGACCTTGGTGCCTTCGTTCTTCGGCCGGCCGATGCCGGAAAACCATGACGCGCCGCGGCGCAGGATGGTCGGCACCACGGCGATGCTCTCGACGTTGTTGACGGTCGTCGGACAGCCATAGAGCCCGACACCCGCCGGAAAGGGCGGCTTCAGCCGCGGCTGGCCTTTGCGGCCTTCGAGGGATTCGAGCAGCGCCATCTCCTCGCCGCAGATATAAGCGCCCGCGCCGCGATGGAGATAAAGCTCGAGATCGTAGCCCGAGCCGCAGGCATTCTTGCCGACGAGGCCGGCAGCGTAGGCTTCCTCGATCGCCTTCTGCAAGACGAGCGACTCGGTGTGGAACTCGCCGCGGATGTAGATGTAGCACGCGGTCGCGCCCATGCCGACGCTCGCCAGCAAGCAGCCCTCGACCAGCTTGTGCGGATCGTTGCGAATGATGTCGCGATCCTTGCAGGTGCCCGGCTCGCTCTCATCGGCATTGACCACGAGATAGCGCGGCCGGTCGCTGGTCTTCGGCATGAACGACCATTTGAGGCCGGTCGGGAATCCCGCGCCGCCGCGCCCGCGGAGCCCCGAGGCCTTCACCTCGTTGACGATCCAGTCGCGTCCTTTGAGGATCAGATCCTTGGTCCCGTCCCAATCGCCACGTGCGCGCGCGCCCGCAAGGTACGGAGCGTGCTGACCGTAGAGGTTGGTGAAGATGCGGTCGCTATCGGCGAGCATCACTTCGTCTCCAAGAGCGTCTTCGGGCCGCCCGCGGGCGCCGAACCCTGCCGTCCCGTCGCCGATCCCTCGGGCGGCTTCTCGCCGCGCGCCAGCGCATCGATCAGCTTCTCGGTCGATTGAGGATCGAGATCCTCGTAGAAATCGCCATTGTTCACCTGGATGATCGGCGCGTTGACGCAGGCGCCAAGGCACTCGACCTCGAACAGGGTGAATTTCTTGTCGGGCGTGGTCTCGCCGATCCCGATGCCGAGCTTTTTCTTGCAGGTCGCAACGATCGCATCCGATCCGCGGAGCCAGCACGGCGTCGTCGTGCAGATCTGCAGGAAATAGCGGCCGACCGGCTTCAGGTTGAACATCGTGTAGAAGCTCGCGACCTCGTAGACGCGGATGCGCGGCATGCTCAAAAGCTCGGCGATATGGTCCATCGCGGCGCGCGGCACCCAATTGTCGTGCTGCTCTTGCGCGAGATAGAGCAGCCACAGCACCGCGCTGGCCTGGCGCCCCGGCGGATACTTCGCGATATACGCCTTCGCCTTCTCGAGATTCTCCGGCGTAAAGGAAAAGCTCGCCGGCTGCTCGACGCCCATCGCCTCGCTTTGCGTGCTCATCGATCGACCTCGCCGAAGACGATGTCCATCGAGCCGATGATCGCGACCACATCCGCCAGCATGTGTCCGCGCGACATGAAATCGAGGCCTTGCAGGAAGGGAAAGCCCGGGGCGCGAATCTTGCAGCGATAGGGCCGGTTGCCGCCATCGGCGACGAGATAGACGCCGAACTCGCCCTTGGGCGCCTCGACCGCGGTGTAGGTCTCGCCCGCCGGCACGTGGTAGCCCTCGGTGTAGAGCTTGAAGTGATGGATCAGCGCTTCCATCGAGGATTTCATCTCGTGCCGCGGCGGCGGCATCACCTTGCGGTCGTCGACCCGCACCGGGCCCGGCGGCATCCGATCGAGCGCCTGCTTCATGATCCGCAAGGATTGGCGCATCTCCTCCATGCGGATGAGATAGCGGTCCCAGCAATCGCCGTTCTTGCCGATGGGAATGTCGAAATCCATCTGCTCATAGGCGTCGTAAGGCTGCGCTTTGCGCAAATCCCAGGGAACGCCCGAGCCACGCAGCATCGGGCCGCTGAAGCCCCAATCGAGCGCCTCTTTGGCGCTGACGACGCCGATGTCGACGGTGCGCTGCTTGAAGATGCGGTTCTCGGTCAAAAGCAGCTCGAGATCGTCGATGCGTGCCGGGAATTGCTCGATGAAGGCGTAGATGTCGTCGGCGAGCCCCGCCGGCATATCCAGCTGCACGCCGCCCGGGCGGAAATAGGCGGAATGGAGCCGCGCGCCCGAAACGCGCTCGTAGAACTCCATCAGCTTCTCGCGCTCCTCGAAGCCCCAGAGCAGCGGCGTGATCGCACCGACATCGAGGGCGAAGGCGGTCAGGTTGAGCAGATGGTTGAGGATGCGCGTGATCTCGGCGAAGAGCACGCGGATCATCTTGGCGCGCGGCGTCGGCTCGATGCCGAGAAGCTTCTCGACCGCCAGCGCATAAGCGTGCTCCTGGCACATCGGCGAGACGTAATCGAGCCGGTCGAAATAGGGAACAGCCTGGAGAAAGGTCTTGTACTCGATGAGCTTTTCCGTCCCGCGATGCAAGAGACCGATATGCGGATCCGCGCGCTCGACGACCTCGCCGTCCATCTCGAGCACGAGGCGCAGCACGCCGTGAGCCGCGGGGTGCTGCGGCCCGAAATTCATGGTGAAGCTCTTGATGAGCGCCGCCGCATTGGCGGTCGGCTCGATCGCGGCGCCGTCGGCGCTCATTTGCCGTCCCCGCCCGAAGCCTTCTCGTCGCCCGGGAGGATGTGGCTCATGCCCTCCCACGGCGAGATGAAATCGAAGCTGCGGAATTCCTGCTTCAGCTTCACAGGCTCGTAAACGACGCGCTTCTGCTCTTCGTCGTAGCGAACCTCGACATAGCCCGTCAGCGGGAAATCCTTGCGCAGCGGATGTCCTTCGAAGCCGTAATCGGTCAGAAGGCGGCGCAAATCTGGATGATCGGCGAAGTAGATGCCGTAGAGGTCCCAGGTCTCGCGCTCGAACCAGCCGGCGGCGCTGAAAAGACCCGTCGCCGAAGGCACCGGCGTTTCCTCGCTCGCGGTGGTCTTGACCCGCACGCGCAGGTTCGTCTTGACGCTCAGAAGATTGTAGACGACGTCGAAGCGCTCCGGGCGGGCGGGATAGTCGACGCCGCAGATGTCGACCAGCACCTCGAAGAGGCACTTCGGATCGTCGCGCAGGAACGCCAGCACGCGCGTGACCGCGTCGCGCCGGACGTCGACCATCAACTCCTCATGGGCGATCGCGGTGGCCGTGACGTCTTTGGGAAATGCCTGGGCGATATGATCGCCGAGAATCTTGAGCTGCTCGGTCATCGACAAGCTCTAACGTGCAAAAACCCGCTGGCGATTGATCTTCCTCTGCAGCTGCAGAATGCCGTAGAGCAACGCTTCGGCGGTCGGCGGACAACCGGGGACATAGATGTCGACCGGAACGATGCGGTCGCAACCGCGCACCACCGAATAGGAATAGTGATAATAACCTCCGCCGTTCGCGCACGAGCCCATCGAGATCACCCAGCGCGGCTCGGCCATCTGGTCATAGACCTTGCGCAAGGCGGGCGCCATCTTGTTGGTCAAGGTACCCGCGACGATCATGACGTCGGACTGGCGGGGACTGGGGCGAAACACCACGCCGAAACGGTCGAGATCGTAGCGGCTGGCGGCCGTGTGCATCATTTCGACGGCGCAGCACGCAAGTCCGAAAGTCATGGGCCAGAGAGACCCGCTGCGCGCCCAATTCACCAGCTTGTCCAGCTGCGTGACGATGAAGCCCTTGTGCTGAATCTCCTCGCCCATTTGCCGCAGCAGCAGGTCCTGCGGCGGGGCTGCTACTCCCATTCCAACGCTCCCTTCCTCCACTCATAGACGAAGCCCACCGTCAGAATGAACAGGAAAGCCATCATCGACCAGAACCCGAACATGCCGATCGCTCCGAGCGCGACCGCCCACGGAAATAGGAATGCGACCTCGAGATCGAAGATGATGAAGAGGATCGCGACCAGATAGAAGCGCACGTCGAATTTGCTGCGCGCGTCGGCAAACGGCTCGAAGCCGCATTCGTAGGGCGACAGTTTTTCCGAATCGGGGTTCTGCCGCGCGACCACGAAAGAGGCGACGATGATCGCCACCGCGAGCGCAACTGCGATGGCAATGAAAATCAGGATGGGCAGATACTCGCGAAGCAGACTGTCCATCGCTGTTGTACCCTGCTCTTGATCCTGATCCTTACGACGCGAGGTGGCGGGAGTGACGGGGCTCGAACCCGCGACCTCCGGCGTGACAGGCCGGCGCTCTAACCAACTGAGCTACACCCCCGGGAGCACGCTCGCCGCGAGGGTCACTCGTACTCCGCGCCCCATAGGGTGTCAAGCGCACGCGCCCCGCACGTCCGCGGTCGGCAACTGCGCTGGCTTGCTCGACGATCGCCACGCGCAGAAGGTGGTGGGCGATGAAGGTTTCGAACCTCCGACCCCCTCGGTGTAAACGAGGTGCTCTACCGCTGAGCTAATCGCCCGGGCGCGGAATTCAAGGCCTGCATCACTGAACCGCGTCTTTGAGGCCCTTGCCGGCGCGGAATTTCGGCAATTTCGACGCTGGAATCTGGATCTTCTCGCCGGTACGCGGGTTGCGTCCCTCGCTGGCGGCGCGTTGCGATACGACGAACGTGCCGAAACCTGCCAGACGGACCTCGTTGCCGTTCTTCAACGCCGCAGTGATCGCATCGAGCACCGCGTCGACGGCCGTTGCTGCATCAGCCTTTGTCATGTTGGTCGACGCGGCGACGGCATCAACGAGATCATTTCTGTTCACTGGCGACTCCCCATTCTCATTCTTCAAAACGAGATCCCGACATCGCGGCAAGTTTAGATCGCGCGTCTTGGACGCGTCAATCGCGCTGCCATGCGTCGCGCAATCCGCAAAGAAAATGCCGCCGCCCTCGCGGGCGGCGGCACATGCTGTCGACCTGTGATCAGTGCGTGAGACCCCGCCTGTCGTCTTCGACATCGCGCGGCAGCGGCGCCGCGCGCTCGGGCGGCTCGGTCCATTCGATCGGCGACGGAGCGGACACGAGCGCCTGCTTCAAAAGCTCATCGAGCGAACTCACGGCGACGATCTTCAAGCCCTTTTTGACGTTGTCCGGAATCTCGACGAGATCCTTCTCGTTTTCCTTCGGAATGAGCACCGTCGTCAGCCCGCCGCGCAAGGCCGCGAGAAGCTTCTCCTTCAATCCGCCGATCGGCAGAACGCGCCCGCGCAGCGTGATCTCGCCGGTCATCGCGATGTCTTTGCGGACTGGAATGCCCGTCAACACCGAGACGATCGACGTCACCATGGCAACGCCCGCGGAGGGACCGTCCTTGGGCGTTGCGCCCTCGGGCACGTGCACGTGGATGTCCTTGCGGTCGAACAGCGTCGGCACGATCCCGAAGGCGAGGCTGCGCGATTTGACGTAGCTCTCCGCCGCCTGGACCGATTCTTTCATGACGTCGCCGAGCTTGCCGGTGGCGGTGACGCGGCCCTTGCCCGGAACGGTCAAGGCCTCGATGGTCAGAAGCTCGCCGCCGACCTCCGTCCAGGCAAGGCCGGTCGTCACGCCGACGAGATCGGTTTCCTCGACCTCGCCGTAGCGGTAGCGCCGCACGCCCGCGTATTTCTCGAGATTCTTGACGGTGATGGTGACTTTCTTCTTGTGCTTGACAAGGATGTCCTTGATCGACTTCCGCGCAAGGTTGGCGATCTCGCGCTCGAGATTGCGCACGCCCGCTTCGCGCGTGTAGTAGCGGATGAGGTCGCGCAACGCGTCGGGCGTGATCGACCACTCGGTCTTCTTGAGGCCGTTCGCCTTCACCTGCTTCGGAATGAGGTGCCGGCGCGCGATCTCGACCTTTTCATCCTCCGTATAGCCCGGCAGCCGGATCAGCTCCATGCGGTCGAGCAGCGGCTGCGGCATCCGCAGCGTGTTCGCGGTGGTAACGAACATCACGTCGGAGAGGTCGTAATCGACCTCGAGGTAATGATCGTTGAAGGTCGAGTTCTGCTCCGGATCGAGAACTTCGAGGAGCGCGGAGCTCGGATCGCCGCGCCAATCCTGGCCGAGCTTGTCGACCTCGTCCAAGAGGAAGAGCGGGTTCGACGACTTCGCCTTCTTCATGCCCTGGATGATCTTGCCCGGCATCGAGCCGATGTAAGTGCGCCGGTGGCCGCGGATCTCGGCCTCGTCGCGCACGCCGCCCAAAGACATGCGCACGAAGGTCCGTCCCGTGGCGCGCGCCACGGATTTTCCGAGCGAGGTCTTGCCGACGCCGGGCGGGCCGACGAGGCACAGGATCGGCCCCTTCACCTTCTTCATGCGCTGCTGCACGGCGAGGTATTCGACGATGCGCTCCTTGACCTTCTCGAGACCGTAATGGTCGTCGTTGAGCACCTTCTCGGCGGCTTTCAGATCGCGCTTCACCTTGGTGCGCTGCTGCCACGGAATCGACAGCAGCCAATCGAGGTAGTTGCGCACGACCGTCGCCTCCGCCGACATTGGGCTCATGGCGCGGAGCTTCTTCAGCTCGGCATGCGCCTTGTCGCGGGCCTCCTTCGAGAGCTTCGTCTTGTTGATGCGCTCTTCGAGCTCGGCGAGCTCGTCCTTGCCGTCCTCGCCTTCGCCGAGCTCCTTCTGGATCGCCTTCAGCTGCTCGTTCAGATAGTACTCGCGCTGGGTCTTCTCCATCTGCCGCTTGACGCGGCTGCGGATGCGCTTTTCCACCTGAAGCACGCCGATCTCGCTCTCCATATGGGCGAAGATCTTCTCGAGCCGGCCTGAGACCGTCTCGATCTCGAGCAACTCCTGCTTTTCCGGGATTTTGAGCGCCAGGTGCGAGGCCAGCGTGTCGGCAAGCTTGGCAGGCTCGTCGATCTGATTGATCGATACCAGCACTTCCGGCGGGATTTTCTTGTTGAGCTTGATGTATTGCTCGAACTGGGCCACGGCGGTCCGTGCCAGCGCCTCGATCTCCTGCTGCTCGCCGACTTTTTCGACGATCGGCTCGGCATGCGCCTGGAAGAAAGCCTCGTTGTCGGTGAAGCGCTGCACGCGCGCGCGCTGGCTGCCCTCAACCAGCACTTTGACCGTGCCGTCGGGGAGCTTCAACAGCTGCAGCACCGTGCCGATCGTGCCGACGGTGTAGATGTCGGCCGGCGCGGGATCGTCTTGCGCGGCATTCTTCTGGGTGACGAGCAGGATCTGCTTGTCATCCTTCATCACGTCTTCAAGCGCGCGCACCGATTTCTCGCGGCCGACGAAAAGCGGCACGATCATGTGCGGAAAAACGACGATGTCCCTCAAGGGGAGAACGGGATAAAGCGTACCGCGGGAAATGTCGAGCATGGCACCCTTTTCGGACTGACGGAGCAGGAGGTCCGGCCCCGCGGCGACGGCAAACTAACGCCGCGCCAATGGAAAATACGAAGATAAGGTGGCGCGCAGGGGGCCGCAGATCAAGTGCCAGGGCGCGGCAGCCCTGCCGTCAGGCGAGTCGGGGCTCGTGTGGAAGCGCGCGCTCAGGCGCTCGCGCCGGTATCGCCGCGCCAATCGGCGTAATCGCTGCGGCGCTCCGAATAGATGTAGAGCGGCGTTGCGCGGCCTTCGACGACCTCTTTGTTAATGACCATGCCCGTGACGCCGTCGAGCCCCGGCAGCTCGAACATCGGCTCGAGGAGAATCGCCTCCATGATCGAGCGCAGCCCACGCGCCCCGGTTTTGCGCGCGATCGCCTTGTGAGCGATGGCGCGCATCGCCTCGTCGTTGAATTCGAGCCGGACATCTTCCATTTCGAAGAGCCGCTGATACTGCTTGACGAGCGCGTTCTTGGGCTTGGTCAGAATGTCGACCAGCGCGTTCTCGTCGAGATCGTCGAGCGTCGCCACGACTGGGAGCCGGCCGACGAATTCCGGGATCAGCCCGAACTTCAGGAGATCCTCGGGCTCAAGCTCTTTGAGGACTTCGCCCGTCTTGCGCTCTTCGGGCGCGCGCACCTCGGCGCCAAAGCCGATGGAGGTACCCTGACGCCGCTGCGAGATGAGGCGCTCGAGGCCGGCGAAGGCACCGCCGCAAATGAAGAGGATATTGGTGGTGTCGACTTGCAGGAATTCCTGCTGCGGGTGCTTGCGCCCGCCCTGCGGCGGCACCGAAGCGACGGTGCCCTCCATGATCTTCAGCAAGGCCTGCTGCACCCCCTCGCCCGAGACGTCGCGCGTGATCGAGGGATTGTCGGATTTGCGGCTGATCTTGTCGACTTCGTCGATATAGACAATGCCGCGCTGCGCGCGCTCAACGTTGTAGTCCGCCGCTTGCAGCAGCTTCAGAATGATGTTCTCGACGTCCTCGCCGACATAGCCCGCCTCGGTCAAGGTCGTGGCGTCCGCCATGGTGAACGGCACGTCGATGATCCGCGCCAGGGTCTGCGCCAGCAGCGTCTTGCCCGACCCCGTGGGGCCGACCAGGAGGATGTTCGATTTCGCGAGCTCGACGTCGTTGCTTTTCGTTCCGTGCGCCAGGCGCTTATAGTGATTGTGCACCGCAACCGAGAGCACCCGCTTGGCGTGGTCCTGGCCGATGACATAGTCGTCGAGGACTTTGCAGATGTCCTTGGGCGTGGGCACGCCGTCACGCGACTTGACCAGCGTGGTTTTGTGCTCTTCGCGGATGATGTCCATGCACAGCTCGACGCATTCATCGCAGATGAACACGGTCGGACCGGCGATGAGCTTTCTCACCTCATGCTGGCTCTTGCCGCAAAACGAGCAATAGAGGGTGTTCTTCGAATCGCCGCCGCTGGCTTTGGTCATAGACTCTCCGTGGACCACCCGGCGGCGCCCGGCTTGGGGCCGGACGCAGCCTCAAACTGATATTATGTACGGTCTCGCACTCAATAACCAGTTAAAGATGGGGTCTTAACCCTATGGTTGCAACAATCTTATGTCTTAACTGCGAGGTTTTGCGCCCTCGGTGCGCCGGCGCCACACTCGGGCTGCCACGGCCGCTTAGAGCTTGGTCTTGATCTCGTCGTCGCGGGGCGGCCGGGTCACCATGACCTCGTCGATCAGGCCGAACGCCTTGGCCTCCTCGGCGGTCATGAAGCGATCGCGCTCCAAGGCGGTCGCAACCGCATCGAGCGGCTGGCCGGTGTGTTTCACATAAATCTCGTTGAGGCGTTGACGCGTGCGCAGAATCTCGCGCGCATGGATTTCGATGTCGCTGGCTTGGCCCTGGAACCCGCCCGAAGGCTGGTGGACCATGATGCTCGAATGGGGCAGCGCCACCCGCTTGCCCTTGGCGCCCGCGGTCAGGAGAAGCGATCCCATCGAGGCGGCCATGCCCATGCACACCGTCGCGATTTCGGGACGGACATATTGCATCGTGTCGTAGATCGCGAGGCCGGAGGTGACGATGCCGCCCGGCGAATTGATGTAGAAGGCAATGTCCTTGGTCGGGTTCTCGCTCTCGAGGAACAGAAGCTGCGCGCAGACCAGGCTTGCAACCGCGTCATTGACGGGGCCGACGAGAAAAATGATGCGCTCTTTCAACAGCCGCGAATAGATGTCGTAGGCGCGCTCGCCGCGGTTGGTCTGCTCGACCACCATCGGAACGAGGTTGTTCATATAAATCTCAAGGGGATCCATCGCTCTCTGCCTTTGCTGATCCTGTCTTCAAGCGGTCCGGTACGCGCCCGCCGCCTTAGCCTTTGCTCGTCTCGTCCGCGCCCTTCGCGTCCGCCTCCGCATCGACCGCGAGGAGCTCGCTGAGCGGCACCGCCCGCTCGCTCACCTGCGCCAATTCGAGGATGAAGTCGATGATCTTGTCCTCGTAGATCGGCGCGCGCAGCCCGTCGATCGCGCCCGGGTTGTCGCGGTAATATTCGATCACGTGGCGCTCCTGGCCCGGAAAGCGCCGCGCTTCCTCGGCCATGGCGCGGTTGATCTCGTCCTGCGTCACCGTGATGTTGTTCTTGCTGCCGACTTCTGCAAGCACCAGGCCAAGCCGGACGCG
>DASTAU010000238.1:0-3147 GCA_035712425.1 Sphingomicrobium sp. | reverse complement strand
GGAACTCGGTGCCCCGGTGCATCAGTTCCTTCAGCCGCTCGTGGCCGGGCGAGGCGTGGACAGCGCGCGGTTCGGCGATCAGGCCTTCGCCGCTCATGCCGCTTTCTCCGAGTCGAGGCCGAAGGCGGTATGGAGTACCCGAACCGCGAGCTCGAGCTCGCTTTCGGCGATCAAAGCACTGACCTTGATTTCGCTGGTCGAGACCGCGAGCAAATTGATCTGCCGCTCGGCGAGAATTTCGAACATCTTCGCCGCGAGCTGCGGGTTGGAGCGGATTCCGACGCCGACGATGCTGACCTTCGCGACCGCATCGTCGTGGACCAAATCGGCATAACCGACTTCGCCGCGGCGGCTTTCAATCACCGACATTGCCTGCGCGAGGCTTGCTCGGGGCACCGTGAAGGTAAGGTCGGACGCGCCGCTGTTTGGCGTCGCGGCGTGAACGATCATGTCGACGGGAATCCCGGCTTCCGCGATCGGGCTGATCGCGGCAGCGACAGTCCCCGGCTTGTCCGGCACGCCGGTGAGCGTGATCCGCGCCTCGTTCCGGTCGGCGGCGATTCCGGCGATGAGATTCCGCTCCATCTGATCTCCTGAAAGCTCGGCGACGATATCGGTCCCGGGCTTGTCTTCAAATGCAGACAAAACGCGCAACGGCAAATTCTCGCGCATGGCGATCCCAACTGACCGGACCTGAAGTACTTTGGCGCCCACTCCAGCGAGCTCGAGCATTTCCTCGAACGTCACCTGACCAAGCTTGCGCGCACGAGGGACGATCCGGGGGTCCGTCGTGTAGACACCTTCGACGTCGGTGTAGATGTCGCAACGGTCAGCCTTCACCCCGGCGGCGATCGCGACAGCGGAGGTGTCGCCTCCGCCACGGCCAAGCGTGGCGAGGCGGCCATCCTCGGCGAGGCCGGTGAAACCGGGGATCACCGCGAGCGTCCCACCGTTCAGAGCCTCATCCAAAAGCGCCGCCTCAATTGCCTCCACACGCGCGTTGCCGTGGACACCCGTCGCCTTGACCAGCTGCCAACCCATGAAGCTACGAGCCTTCAGGCCCATGTTCTGCAGGGTCATTGCGAGCAGGCCCGCGCTTACCTGCTCACCGGAAGCCACGACGACGTCATATTCCTTTGGATCATGAAGAGCGGCCGCCTCGCGGCACAACTGCACGAGCCGATCGGTCTCTCCCGCCATCGCCGACACGACGACGAGTACCTCGTTGCCCGCCTCCGCTTCGCGACGGACACGTTCGGCGACGTGACGGATCCGCTCGATGCCCGCCATCGACGTGCCACCGAATTTCATGACGATGCGAGGCACTCATGCTCCTTGGGTGAAAGGTCGCGGACTGTTAGGAGGCGGGCATGGTGGAGACAAGCACGAGTGACGGCTTGCCCGGAACGACAACAAGTATCGTACCGGAGGAGGCAGAGCGCTTCGGCGAGCTCGCTTCGGACTGGTGGAACCCCAAGGGCCGCTCGGCGATGCTGCACAAGCTCAATCCGGTGCGGCTCAAGTACATCCGCGACCAGGTCGACCAACATTGGCAGGGTGACGAGTGCAGTCGGACGCCACTAGACGGCAAGACCGCGCTCGACGTTGGCTGCGGCGCCGGACTTCTCGCGGAACCGCTCCGCCGGCTCGGCGCCAGGGTCACCGGAATCGACGCGTCACCCGAAGTCATCGCAGTCGCCCGCGATCACAGCACCACGGTGGGGCTTGAGATCGATTACCGCACCGGCGACGTCCAGCAGCTCGAAGGCCAGTTCGACCTCATCACCTGCATGGAGGTGATCGAGCATGTCGCGGACCCCGCCGCTTTCATTCGAGCGTTGGCGAACCGGCTGGCGGCGAACGGACTGCTGATCATGTCGACTCCGAACGCGACAGGATTGTCG
This sequence comes from Sphingomicrobium sp., assembly GCA_035712425.1. Taxonomy (GTDB): domain Bacteria; phylum Pseudomonadota; class Alphaproteobacteria; order Sphingomonadales; family Sphingomonadaceae; genus Sphingomicrobium. The sequence goes on along the minus strand of DASTAU010000238.1, from coordinate 1,243 downwards.
AAATTCCTGATGATCACGGTGGGCGAGGGGCTTGGGCGGATTCCCAAGGGCACGCACGACTTCGACAAATTCATCACGCCGGATCGGCTGAAAATCTTGCTCGGGGACGTCGGCCTCGAGTGCATCGACGTCGAGGGCATCGCCTGGTCGCCGACGCGAGGCTTGCACCTCAGCGACGATGTGCGCCTGAACTACCTGGTGACCGCAAAGCGGCCGTAACCGAGACGGGCTTTCGCCCGAAATAGGCGATTATGGTGGCGTCCGCGTCGCACGTTGCCCCCCGTTCCCTCCTGGGGACGCGGGCGCCGCCTACGGAGGGTAAGATCGACCGCAACGGCGAAAACTGGGGCCTGTTGATGAGCGCCGCGCAGTCGGGCAACGGCGGCGCTTACCGCCGGCTGCTCGGCGAAGTCGAGCGCTGGCTCCAGCGCTATTTCAACCACCGCGTGCCTGGGTGGCTGGTCGACGACCTCGTGCAGGAGACTTTGCTTGCGATCCATCGCAAGCGGCACACCTACGATCCGGCGCGTCCATTCCAGCCTTGGCTCGCGGTGATAGCACGACACAAATGGATCGACTGGCTGAGACGCGGCGCTTCGCGGATTGAGGACGAGTTACCCCTCGATCTCGCCGTCGAGGATCATGAGCGCGCGGTGACCAGCGCCGCCCTGCTTGGGCAGCTGCTTTCCGGGCTCAAACCCGCGCAGCAGGACGCGATCCGGCTAGTGAAGATCGAGGGCCTGACGGTGGCCGAGGCGTCGGCGCGCACTGGCCAGTCCGTCCCGCTGGTCAAAGTGAACATCCATCGCGGGCTCGCGAAGCTCGCCGCCATGGTCGAGGAGGATTCGGGTGGCGAGTGACGAGCTGATGAACCGCCTCGCGGGTGAGCTGAAGCCGGTATCGCGCTGGCGGGCGGGGCGCGAGTTGATGCTGCTCGTCGCGCTCGCGGTGATCGAGATTGCTCTGTTCATCGCCGCAGGCTCGATGCGCGACGATATGCACTCGGCGATGGACCATCCGTCCTTTTGGTGGAAAGTCGGGAGCCTTGGGCTGCTCGCGATCGTCGGCAGCGTGACGGCCGTCGCATCGTTCGATCCCATGCTGTCGGCGCGACGGCGGATGACGCTGGTGGCGGGGATGCTCGGCCTGGTCTTGCTGACCGGCTGGCTGGTCGATGCGATGGGCGGTCCGGGCGCCCCGTTGGTGCACCGGCTGGACTGGCGGCATGGGCTCGACTGCGTCT
>DASTAU010000237.1:0-13022 GCA_035712425.1 Sphingomicrobium sp. | reverse complement strand
GCAGCTCCTCGACGAATTCGATCGCGTCGGGCAGCCACCATTTCGCGACCTCGCCAAGAAGATATTCGCGGATCTCGCCTTCGCAGACCTTGCTCCCGTTATCGCGCACGACGAGCAGCAGCGGTCGCTCGTCCCACTTCGGATGCGCGATTCCGATCGCGGCCGCTTCGAGGACTCCCGGGCAGCCGACAGCGGCATTCTCCAGTTCGATCGAACTGATCCATTCCCCGCCCGATTTGATCACGTCCTTCGACCGGTCGGTCAGCCGCAGTGTATTGTCCGGGTGAATGACGGCGATGTCGCCGGTGTCGAACCAATTGTCCGCGTCGACGCAGTCCTCGTCCTTCTTGAAATAGCGCCGCACGACAGCGCAGCCGCGCGTCTGCAGATGCCCCGAGCTTTCGCCGTCGCGCGGCATGACCTTGCCGCTGTCGTCCACAACGCGAAGCTCGACGCCGAACATCGATCGGCCGGGCCGCGACTGATAGGCGACCTGTTCGTCCTCGCCCATCGAATCCCAGTTGGCCGGCGGTCCGCCGACGGTGCCGATCGGAGTCATCTCGGTCATGCCCCAGAGGTGGCGCACGCGGATGTCGTGCTTTCGGAACCAGCGGATCGTGGCCGGCGGGGCGGAAGAGCCCCCGACCATGATCGTGTGCAGCTTGCCGAGCGAGCCGCCCGTGTCCTCGATATGGTCGATGATGTTGAGCCAGACCGTCGGAACGCCGGCGGAATGGGTTACGCCCTCCTCCTGGAACATCCAAACGATGTGATCGGGCTTGTTGTCCGCGCATATGACGAGCTTCAGCCCGGTAATCGCGGCGGCGTAAGGCAGGCACCAGCTGTTCGCATGGAACATCGGTACAACCGGAAGCAACACGGATTCAGCGGAAAGGTCGAACACGTCCGGCGCGATGATCGACATGGCGTGGAGCACGGTCGAGCGATGCTCGTACAGCACGCCTTTCGGGTTGCCGGTCGTGCCGCTGGTGTAGCAAAGCCCGCACGGGTCGCGTTCGTCGCCCTCGTACCAGCGGTAGTCGCCATCTTCCGCGCCGAGCCAGTCGTCGAACTCGTCGTCGAAGCAGATGTAATGCTGAACCGTTTCAAGACCCGGCTTCAGGCGCTCGATCAGCGGCTGGAATGCCCGGTCGTAAAGCAACACCCGGTCTTCCGCGTGATCCATGATGTAATCGAGCTGCTCATCAAACAGCCGCGGGTTCGCGGTGTGAAGAACGCCGCCCATGCCGACTACACCGAACCACGACGCCAAATGCCGATCGTGGTTCATCCCCAGGGTCGCGACTCGGTCGCCCGGCTTCAGGCCAAGCCGCTCGAGCGCCTGGGCCATCCTCCTCGCATCGTGAGCGAGCCGCTTCCAATTCGTTCGAACCGTAGTCCCGTCAGCCCGCGCTGCGACGATCTCCCGCTCGCCGTGCTCGCGCTCGGCATGGTCCATCAGCCGCATGATCCGGAGCGGCCAGTCCTGCATCGCGCCCAATGACATCGCGCGTCTCCCCCGAAGAGGCGCGCATCATGACTCAGAAATGTCGTGCGTCAAACAGTTAGAAGGGCAGCTTGAACCCCGGCGGAAGCGGAAGCGTGCTCTGCATCTTCTGCATTTCCTGTGCGGCCGCGGCGTCAGCCTTGGCACGCGCGTCGTTGATGGCGGCGGCGACGAGATCCTCGACCATCGATTTTTCGGACGGCGCAAGCAAGGTCTCGTCGATATCGACGCTCAGGATCCGGCCCTTCGCGGTCGCTCGGATTTTCACCATCCCACCGCCCGCAGCGCCTTCGACCTCGATCTTGTCGAGATTGTCCTGCGCCTTCTGAAGCTCGGCCTGGGCGTTTTGGGCCATCTGCATGATGGAATCGAAATCGGGCATTTCGGGCATGTCAGCTGCCTCTCGTTGGATAGGATTCAAGCTCGGCGTCCGGGAAGGCTTCCATCACCGCCCGGACGTTGGCGTCGGCCAATACATCGGCGCGAACGCGCTCCTCGGCCATTTTCTCCTGCTCGAGCAAGGAAGGTTCGCTAGATTCGTTCGATAGCGAGACTTGCCAGCTGGTGCGGGTTACGTCCTTGAGCTCCTTGGCAAGCAAGCGTGGCCAATCCTCACCGAGGGGCCGCAGCGGCTTCAACGCGATCTCTGGAGCCGCGTAGCGCACCAGGCCCACCTGGTCGTGGAGCTGGACCGCAAGCTGGTGCTTTCCGTTTTTCTCCAGCAGGTCGATGAGCGAACGAAAGTCCGCCGGGAGCTGGGCCACGGGAGGGGATGTAGCCGCGGAAGCTCGGGCGCTTGGCGACGCCAACGCCCCCTCTCCGCTTATCTTCCCCACGAGCGATGCGGGATCGGGCATATCCGCGGCGTGAATCAGTCGCAAAAGCGCCATCTCCGCCGCTTCGCGTGGGTCCGGCGCGGCATCGACGTCTTCGAGACCCTTGAGAAGCATCTGCCACAACCGATGGATGGTCCCCCAACCCAGTTGTCCGGCGAGGGCTTCCGCGCCCTCGCGTTCTTCAGCGGATTGCAACATGCCGGCGCTCGCGCCCGCTTTCGCCCGCGTCGCGGCGTGCAGGCTTTGCATCAGCCCGCGAAGCAATTGCGTCGGATCGATCCCCAAGGCGTGCGCTTCGTCGAGTGCGGCAAGCGCCCCGCTTGCGTCGCCGGAAAGAACCAGTTCGAGCAGCCGGCGGATGCGTCCACGATCGGCGAGGCCGAGCATGTCGCGAACCTGATCGGCAGTGACGGTGCCGCCGCCATGCGCGATGGCCTGGTCCAGAATCGAGAGTCCATCTCGCGCCGAACCTTCTGCGGCACTTGCGATCAACGCCAACGCGTCCGCCTCGACCTCCACCCCCTCGGCCTTCGAAACCTCGGCAAAATGAGCAGCGAGCTTTTCGGCGGGGATGCGCCGAAGGTCGAACCGCTGCGTCCGCGACAGCACCGTCACCGGCACCTTGTCGACCTCGGTCGTTGCGAACAGGAATTTCACATGTTCAGGCGGTTCCTCAAGAGTCTTGAGCAACGCATTGAATGCGTTCTTGGAAAGCATGTGAACTTCGTCGATGATATAGATCTTGTAGCGAGCGCTGACGGACGCATAGCGGACGGCATCGATGATCTCGCGAATGTCATCGACACCGGTATGCGACGCCGCGTCCATCTCGATGACGTCGATATGCCGCCCCTCTGCGATAGCCCGGCAGGGCTCGCAGACATTGCACGGGGTGATCGTCGGTCCGCCCTGCCCGTCCGGACCGATGCAGTTAAGCGCCTTGGCGATCAGACGCGCGGTCGAGGTCTTGCCCACCCCGCGAACCCCGGTCAGGAGAAAGGCATGCGCGATCCTTCCGCGCTCGATCGCATTGGCGAGCGTCTTCACCATCGCATCCTGACCGATCAGCTCGGCAAAGGTCTGCGGCCGGTATTTCCGGGCGAGCACGCGATACGCGTCCGTCGCCGCCGTCGGTCGTATTTCGGGCAAATCGAGACCCAGGCCGGGCCCGTCATCAAGGTGGGAATCGGACATCTGAACCTATTTAGGTGGAGGGGGCGTGACTGTCGAAGCTTGATCGATCAAGCTTATTCCGACCTGCTTCCCCCATCTCGAGCTTTGACCGAGATCGAAGTCGGAGAAGAGCTGCACTCCGATGAGAATAGCGAAAAGCGCAATGTCGGCGCGGCGGGATCGGGTGAAAAGCAAGGCTGCCATCGGGATGAAATAAGGCAACTGGTAAAACCAGAACCAGTAGTCATCCAAAGCGGGCACCGCGCGAGTCAGCTGCCAGGCCATGAGTGCGCTTTCGATCAACAGGACGCCCCCGATCACCAGCCGCTTGCGCGCCCAATAATGGTCGTCGAGATTCTTCCATTCGCCTCCGCTGCGGGGAAAGATCAGCGAGGCGGACAGATAATAGATCATCGCTACGGCCAAGCCGATGAACACAATATGCCAGCGAACCAGCAGCAAACTCCGCAACGACCAGGTGAACAGCCAAAAGCCGGAGACGTCGATCATCACGAAGAAAGCCAGGAGCGGGGTGAGCACGCCGATCGGCCGGCGCGAATGGGCATCGATCGCGTCGGCGAACTTCACCGCGATCTCGATGAAGGTGAGGCCGATAAGCAGGCCGAATACCGAAAACAGGAATTCGAAGTCGCTCATTGCCCAGCCCCCCGCGGCAAGCTGGCAGGACGGATGCGAATTCCCAAGTGAAAAAGGAGGTGGAAGCCGACGACCCGGCACGAAATCGTTGTGGCTGCTTCCTTCCGGACCTGACCAGGTTGGCGACAGCGCCGTCCGCCGACTTCCGAGCGGGCATATGGTGGAACGGGCGCGGACGTGCAAGTTCATGTTCGAACGAGCCGAATCTTCATCACCGGTTCACGCGGTTAGGACGACGCGGTTAAATCCGTGTCCAGGGCGCACAGATGGCTTTACCAGTACTGATATTCCTCGCTGCTGCCGCTGCGCCGGACAATCGTCCGGTCGTCGTGACTGGTCACCAGTGGGCGCCGTTCATCAGCCCCATGGGCGAGCCGTTCCGCGCGCGGACTGCAACGGACGACACACTCGCCGACTGGTTCTACAAAGCCGACAGCAACCGCGACGGCATTCTGACCGCCGCCGAGATGCAAGCCGACGCCGAGCGGTTTTTCGCAACGCTCGACACCAATCACGACGGCCAGATCGATCCGGACGAGCTGTCGAACTACGAATATGAAATCGCTCCCGACATCCAGGTTATGTCGAGGACCAAACGAGCCCCGGGCCAACCTGCTCCGGTGGTGAAAGCGGAAAGCGCCGACGATCTGCCGGTCGAAAAGCCCCGACGTCATGGGCGCGGCGACCAGATGGACGTCGGTCTGGGCCTCGGGAGCGATCTGCAGGGCGCTGCCAGGTACGGGTTGCTCAACATGCCCGAGCCGGTGGCGGCGGCCGACACGGACTTCAATCGCGCCGTCACGCTCGATGAATTCAGGGCCGCGGCAATCGCGCGCTTCCAGCTTCTCGACAAAGCCCAGGCAGGCAAGCTCACGCTAGCCCCGCTCGAAGCGATGCCACACGCGCCGAGCACCGATAAGCACCATCGCAGGCAAGGTGATGAAGCCCCCGATGAACGCCTCGGCAACCCGCTTCCGACGGGGCCTTAGAGTTGCGGCTTGCCCAATTCGAAAACTTAATGTTCGGAATGGCTTTCTTTTCATCGGCCGTTCACTAGGCCGGGGCACAAATTTCGGGTCTCACGAAAGGCTGGCAATGGTCTTTTCTTTTCTCTTCCTCGCCGCCGCTGCCGCAGGGCCGCAACCCACTCAGACCCCTTCCGCGCCTGCTGCCGTCGAGCGGCCGGCCGCCGGTCCCCCGGGCCTGCCGTTCATGAGCCCGATGGGTGAGCCCTTCCAGGGACGCGCCGGTGGAGAATCAGGTCTGGCCGTCTGGTTTCAACAGGCCGATCTCAACCATGACGGCGCAATCACTCGCGACGAGATGATTGCGGACGCGCAGCGCTTTTTCGAGACTCTCGACACGAATCATGACGGCGAAATCGATCCCGATGAGACGATGCACTACGAGCAGGTCATCGCGCCCCAGGTCCGCACCGGCTTCATCCTCGCATCCCAGAATTCCGGCGAAACCAGCGGCAATCAGGGTCGCCGCAGCCGGGGATACAGGGACTTCGCGGGCGCGTTCGGTGGAAATGACGAAGCGAGAGCGGGCCGCTTCGGCCTGCTGCAAATCCCCGAGCCGATTACCTCGGCTGACACCGACTTCAACCGCGGAGTGTCGGCGCTGGAATTCAAGAATGCCGCCGTGCAGCGCTTCGGACGTCTCGACGTCGACCACACGGGCCGCCTGACGCTGTCGGAACTGCAACGGATTCAGGGCGCGGCGAAATCTGCCTTCAAGCGCGAGGCGAACAAGGCCGCGGCGAGTGAAGCGCCACCGATGGATCCGGAAGGGGACACCGAAGCCACCCAGATGCCGCACTAACTCCCCGAAGGCCGGCGGTCACCGTCCCATCCAGTTCCGGGCACTGGGAGGGATTCGGACCGCCAAGCTCGGCATGTCGGCGGTCAGGATGATCTGGCATGCGAGCCGCGACGTCCGTGTTGCGTGAGCCGCCAAGTCGAGCAGGTCTTCCTCCTCCTCGCTCGCTCGCGGCAGTTTCTCGAAGTCCTCCGCATCCACGATCACGTGGCAGGTCGAGCAAGCCATGACGCCTTCGCAAGCGCCCTCGAGCGGCTCGCGCGCGGCCCAGGCGACATCCAGCAGCCGCTGACCCGGCTCCGCTTCAACTTCCTTGTCGAGAGTTCCGTCAGCCTTGAAGAACCGCACCAGGGTCACGCGTCGAGCTTCTCCTGCGCCTTGGCGTGAGCGGTAATCCGGTGGCAGGCGTCGACCAAGTCTTTCTGGGTCGTGTACCGTCCGAATCCGATCCGGATCGAGGAGCGCGACTGGCGGTAGTCGAGACCGAGCGCTTTGAGGACATGGCTCGGCCGTCCCGATCCGCTCGCGCAAGCGGAGCCTAGCGAAAAGGCGACATCACGCAGGTCTGCAATCAATCTTGCACCGTCAACATGCTCACGACGAATGTTGAGATTGCCCGGATAGCGATGGGTAATGCTTCCGTTGATCGTCCAGCCCGGTCCGAGCGCATGAATAGCCGCCTTCGACAGCTTCTCGACATGGTCGTAATCGCGGGTCTGGCGCTCGTCGGCGAGCTTCGCGGCGGCGCCGAAGCCTACGCAAAGCGCGGGCGAGAGCGTTCCGGAACGAAGACCCTTCTCCTGGCCGCCGCCGTGGATCAGCGGGGCTGGCTCCCGCCCCTTGCGCATCCACAATGCTCCGATGCCCTTCGGTCCATGGATCTTGTGGGCCGAGACCGCGACAAAATCCGGCCCTTTGCAAATTTCCATGCGACCGAACGCCTGGACTGCGTCGCACAGCATCAAAGCGCCTGCGTCGTGCGCCATCGAAGCGATCTCGCTGATCGGCTGGGTCACGCCGATCTCGTTGTTCACCTGCATGACCGCGACGAGGAGCACGCGCTTGTCGAGCTCGCGGGCGAGCAGGTCCAGATCGAGCCGACCGTCGCGCTGGACCGGGAGGATGGTGAGGTCGACGCCACGCCCCGCGAGCCACTCGCAGGTGTCGAGCACCGCGGCATGCTCGGTCGCGACGGTGATGATGCGGTTGCGGCCGCCCCTGCCGTCAGCTGCATTCTCGACCGTACCCTTGAGCGCCCAATTCAGCGCTTCGGTCGCGCTTCCGGTAAAGGCGACACTTCCGCCATTGAGGCCAATCGCCTCTTCGACGCGCTTGCGCGCGACTTCGATCGCAGCTTCCGCCTCGTTGCCCCATCGAGAGGGGGAATGCGGGTTGGCGAATTTCTCCTCGATCCAGGGCGCCATCGCCTTCGCCACCTCGGGCGCCACGGGCGTGGTCGCCTGATAATCGAGATAGATCATGCCGCCTTCGCAGAAACGCGACTCGCGATCTGCTGCCATTCGGACAGGAAGGTATCGACCTCCGCTTCGGTCGTACCCGAACCGAAACTCAGCCTCAGGAATCCAGTTGCGACGTCGGCGGGCACGTGCATCGCCTCGAGCACATCGCTCTTCTTCATTTTGCCGGAGGAGCAGGCGCTCCCGGCTGAAACCGCGATTCCAGCGAGATCGCACTGCACGAGCAACGACGCGCTCGACGCTCCAGGCAGCGAAATCGCGCCGATCGTCGGAATTCGCGGGCTATCCTCGGCGATAATGGTCGCGCCAGTCGCCTTCACCCCATCTTCGAGACGACGGCGGAGGCTTGCCAGACGCTCCATGTCGTAGGGGCGGGCGGCGAGCGCGGCCGCGAAAGCAGCAGCACCTGGCGCGTCCTGGGTGCCGCGCCTGTAGCCCTTCTCCTGGCCCCCGACCGCTTCGAGCGTCGAAAGATCGCGCACCAGCAGAACGCCGACTCCTGGCGGTCCGCCGAGCTTGTGACCACAGGCCGCAATGAAATCCGCATCCGGCAATGGCAGCTTGCCCGCGCTCTGCGCGCAGTCGACGAGGAGCAGCGAACCAGCTTCACGAATCCTTGGCGCCAGCCGATCGAGCGGCTGGATGACGCCAGTCTCATTGTTGACCTGCTGGATCGCGATCAGCGCCGGGCCCTCCGCCAGCACCACATCCAGTGCATCCTCATCGATCAAGCCGCCGGGATGGACCGCGATGACCCGCGACTGCGACCCCATGGCATGCGGCACGATCGGATGCTCGGTCGCGCCATGAGCGCGCCCCGCAAACTTCGCGCGCTTTCCCGCGATCTCGATGGATTCGCTGGCGCCGCTGGTGAAGATGACGTCATGACGCCACCCAAGCACTTCGCCGATGGTCGTCCGCGCCTGCTCGAGCACAGCCCGCGCCGCCCGCCCCTCGCCATGCGGAGAGTTGGGGTTCGCCCAGCATTCCAGCGCCGCGGCCATCGCTTCGCGGGCGGCAGGAAGGACCGGCGTCGTCGCCGCATGGTCGAGGTAGATGCGCTGCTTCATTTTGCTTGGATATCTGCGGATTGCCAGTTGAACCGGCGTCCCTATATAGCAGCCAACGCCGCGGTGCACCCGTCGGCGAAGACATTCCGACACCGAGCCAAAACCGCCCATGCCCGAAGTCATCTTTCCCGGCCCCGAGGGACGTCTCGAAGGCCGTTTCCATCCCGGCACCCGCCCGCGCGCGCCCGTCGCGCTGATCCTGCATTCGCACCCGCAGGCGGGCGGGACGATGAACAACAAGATCGTCCAGCTACTCTACCAGACCTTCGTCAAGCGCGGCTTCGCGACGCTTCGATTCAACTTCCGCGGCGTGGGCAAGAGCCAGGGCGTGTTCGATAACGGCATCGGCGAGCTTTCGGATGCCGCCTCGGCGCTCGACTGGGTCCAGTCGATCCACCCCGAAGCGGAAACGACTTGGGTCGCCGGGGTCAGCTTCGGCGCCTGGATCGGAATGCAGCTGCTCATGCGCCGACCGGAGATCCGAGGCTTCATCTCGATCGCACCGCCGGCGAACATGTACGATTTCAGCTTTCTCGCTCCCTGCCCCTCGTCGGGGATCATCATCCAGGGCGAGGCCGACGAGGTCGTGACCCCGAGCGCGGTGCAGAAGCTCGTCGACAAGCTCCGCACGCAGCGGCACATCACGATCCACCATGATCTGATTCCCGGTGCGAACCATTTCTTCGCGAACGAGCTCGACCAGATGATGAAGTCGGTCGATGATTATCTCGACATGCGGCTCGCTACCGACCCCGTGAAGCCGGCTATACCGTCCAGATCATCACGTTCATGACGATCACCCCTGCAGCGATGATCATCAGGATGCCTTTCGTTCGGTTGTAACGCACGCGCAGGAGCCTGATCCCACCGATCAGGAGGAGGATGGCCGCGACCATCGCCACGGCCATCGCAAGCGCCGAAAAATTCTGCATTTATGCCCCCGGTTTCACCAAGACTTAACCAAGACGGGTGCAGATTGCGAGCGTGGCGAACAGCGAGCAGCAAATGCGTCTCGAAGAGGCGTTCGAGCGGATCGAGGAAACGATCCTGCCGTGCATCGCAATGATGCTCGAAACGCTGATCGACGCCTCCGAATCGGTCGCCCCCGACGAGCGCCGTTTCCTTGCGGCCGAGCTCAAGACACTCGCAGCGGAGCTCGAGGAGCTGACCAAGGCCGTCGAGCGCTCCAGCCCTGCTCACGTCGAGCCGGGCGAATATCAGACCCGCAACGTCGCCTAAAGCTCGCTTGCGATGATCCGCGCGTGAAGCGCGGGGTCGATATTCCCTCCTGATACGACCACCACCGTATCCTCGAGCGGCCCAAGCTTGCCCGAAAGCAGCGCGGCCAGCGCCACCGCGGCTCCCGGTTCGACGACGAGCTGATGCCGCGTCCACGCGAAGCGCACCGCTTCGGCGACCTCCGCATCGCTGACCGAGGCGGCCTTTGCTCCTCGACCGCCCAGGATGCCGAAGGTGATTGGCGATACGCGTGGGGTCATGATGGCATCGCAGAAAGTGCTTGGCGCATCCGGCTCGACCGGAACGATCTCGCCGATCTCCAGCGATCTTCCCATGTCATCCCAACGTTCAGGCTCGACGATGACCATCTCGGCATCAGGCACCGCCAGGGCGATCCCCGAAGCAAGCCCGCCGCCCCCGCACGGCACCACGATCCGCCCCGGCGAACGCCCCAGCTGCTCGACGATCTCCAGCCCCGCCGTTCCCTGGCCCGCGACGATCGCCGGATCGTCGAAGCTGGGAACAACCGTTGCGCCAGTTTCCTCGGAAATCCGCGCAGCAATCGCCTCGCGGCTCTCGCTCCTTCGATCGTAGAAGACGATTTCCGCTCCTTCGCCGCGTGTCCCGTCCACTTTTACCTGCGGAGCGTCCGAGGGCATCACGATCACCGCGCGGATGCCGAGCCGCCGGGCCGCGATCGCCACCCCCCGCGCATGATTGCCCGACGAGAAGGCGACCACGCCCTTCGCCCGCTCCTCCGGAGAGAGCTGAAGGAGTCGGTTCGTCGCACCTCTTAGCTTGAATGCCCCGCCGGTCTGCAGGCATTCGCACTTCAGCCATACCTGCATGCCGTCAATTTCGGTTTCGATCAGCGGCGTTTGCTTCACGAGACCCCGGATTCGGGCCGCCGCGGCGACCACGTCCTGATGATCGACCAACGGCGTTTCAGCTAAGCGGTTGATATTTCACCCTTTCGATTAGTCGTTGCAGATCAGCGACATACGGCAGCGAAATCTTAAGTTTGAGGCTGAAGAATCTTTACAGCCGTAGGTCGTAAACATATATCGCGCCCCGCTGCCCCATGGGACTTCCAACCGCAAGGCAGCTCTTTTGGATGAACGTGCCTGTTGGAGGTCCCTTGAGTTGCACAAGCCAAATCGCGCGCTGGGGCTAGCCGCCGCCCCAACCGGTAGCCGGGGGGCTGCCGCTATCGCCAAGCTCCGACCGGTTGAACCGGTGACTTTGCTGCGCCCGCACGCCGCGCGTCGGGCCGCACGCTTCTTCGTGGAGAAATTCCCTGGCCGCTCGCTCTACGCGGTCAAGGCGAACCCTTCGCCGGACCTGCTCAAGATCCTGTGGGACGCGGGCGTGACGCATTATGACGTAGCCTCGATCGGCGAGGTCCGCTTCGTCCACGAGACGCTGCCCGAAGCGGTGCTCTGCTTCATGCACCCGGTGAAGGCCGAGGAAGCGATTGCCGAGGCCTATTTCGATCACGGCGTCAGGACCTTCAGCCTCGATACGCTGGAAGAGCTCGACAAGATTGTCCGCGCGACCTCGACTGACGGCGTCGCTGCGACCGACCTCAACCTGCTCGTCCGCATCCGCGTCAGCTCCGAGCATGCGAAGCTGAGCCTCGCGTCAAAGTTCGGCGCGGATCCGCGCGACGTGAGCGCCTTGCTCATGGCCGCCCGCCAAGCAGCCGACGCCCTCGGCATCTGCTTCCACGTCGGTAGCCAGGCGATGACTCCCGCCGCGTTCGCGGAAGCGATGGCGCGCGTCCGAACGGCGATCGTCGAGGCGGCGGTCACGGTGGACATCGTCGATGTCGGCGGAGGCTTCCCTTCTTCCTACCCGGGAATGGAGCCGCCGCCGCTCGAGACCTTTTTCTCGGTCATCCACCAGGCGTTCGAATCGCTTCCGATCAGTTATTCCGCGGAGCTGTGGTGCGAGCCGGGCCGTGCGCTCTGCGCCGAATATGCGAGCGTGCTGGTCCGCGTCGAGAAGCGCCGCGGCGACGAGCTTTACATCAACGACGGCGCTTACGGCGCTTTGTTCGACGCCGCGCACATCGGCTGGCGCTACCCCGTACGCCTGATCCGCGATCAGCGTTCGCACGTGAGGCCCATGAAGTTCAGCTTCTACGGCCCGACCTGCGACGACCTCGACCGCATGGCCGGTCCGTTCGAGCTTCCCGGCGATGTCGGAGCTGGCGACTATATCGAGATCGGCATGCTCGGAGCCTATGGATGCGCGATGCGCACCCAGTTCAACGGCTTCGGCGTGACTCAATCGGCCATCGTCGATGATGAGCCGATGGCAAGTCTCTACGGAGCCGCCGCGCCAAAGCGCTCGAACGTCGTGAAGCTCTGATCGCGCATTGACGTCATCCCCGCGCAGGCGGGGATCCCGCTTTTTCTTTCTTGACCATGCGAGTAGCGGGATTCCCGCTTTCGCGGGAATGACGAGGATTGATCGAAATGGAAACCGATACGCTGAACAAGGTGCAGGACACCGGCCGGATCAACGACACCCGCAAGGCGGAACTCCTGTCGACGCCGATCGAGCATATCGACATCACCAAGTTCGACGCGCGGCCGATCGTCGACGCGATGGGCCACATGAGCTTCACCAGCCGCGACCTCGCGCGGGCGACGAAGATCTACAATACCATGCTCGAGGACAAGGAGTGCTCGATCATCCTGGTGATCGCGGGCTCGACCTCGGCCGGCGGCTGCATGGATCTCTATGCCGAGCTGGTGAAGTCCAACATGGTCGATGCGATCGTCGCCACCGGCGCCTCGATCGTCGACATGGATTTTTTCGAAGCGCTTGGCCACAAACATTACCAAGCCAATGAAATCCCTGACGATGATACGCTGCGCTCGCTCTACATCGACCGCATCTACGACACCTATATCGATGAGCAGCAGCTTCAGGATTGCGATCACACGATCGGCAAGATCGCCGACAGCCTCGAGCCGCGCGCCTACTCGAGCCGGGCCTTCATCCGCGAGATGGGCAAGTGGCTGAGCGAGGGCAACGCCAAGAAGCAGGGCAGTCTCGTCCAGCTCGCCTACGAGCATGACGTGCCGATCTTCTGCCCGGCGTTCGTCGACAGCTCGGCGGGCTTCGGCCTCGTCAAGCACCAAGTCGACGCGATGAAGCGCGGCGGCCATTACATGGTGCTCGACGCCATCGCCGACTTCCGCGAACTGACCGACATCAAGATCAAGGC
>DASTAU010000236.1:0-3071 GCA_035712425.1 Sphingomicrobium sp. | reverse complement strand
AGCGGCTTCGGCCATCTCGGCGACGGCAACATCCACTTCCACGTCCGCGCCGGAGCCCACGCCGCGCCCGACTGGTATGACCGCGAAGGCGAGGAGATCACCCGCTTCGTCGACGACCTGGTGACCGCCGCGGGCGGGTCGATCTCGGCGGAACACGGGATCGGCCAACTGAAGCGTGCCGAGCTCGCCCGGCTGGCATCGCCCGGGCGCATCCACGCCCTCCGCGCGATCAAGCAGGCGCTCGACCCCCTCGGCATCATGAACCCCGGGAAGCTGGTCCCCTGAGCGGCGCGTTCGATTTCGGGTTCACCTTATTCGGCTTCCTGCTGAGCCTATCGCTCGCAGAGTTGTTCGGCGGTTTCGCGCGGGCATTGCGCGCTCGCGACCGCCTCCGTCTCGGATGGCTGAGCCCGTTGCTCGCGCTTCTGATGGTGATCGACCTGGTCTCGTTCTGGGTGAATTCATGGGGCGAGCGCGCCGACGTCCCGCTGACCTTCCCCACTCTCCTGTTCGGAGCCGCGGTCGCGGGCATCTACTATGTCGCCGCGGCGCTGGTCTTCCCGGAGGACATGAACGAGTGGGACGACCTCGACCGTTATTTCGAGCGCCAGAAGCCGTGGGTCGTATTGGCGATCCAGGCCAGCAACCTGCTGTTTATCGGCGGTGAGATCATGATCCACGGCAATTTCTTCAACACGCCCGTGCCGTTCATCAAGCTCGGCCTGTGGGTCGGCACCGGACTTGCGCTCATCTTCGCCCGGCCGCGCTGGCTGAACCTGCTGCTGCTCCTGTTCTACCTGCAGCTCTATTGGATCACTCGGCTGTTCTAAATGGCGCGCCCGGCAGGAGTCGAACCTGCGACCTCATGCTTAGAAGGCACGTGCTCTATCCGGCTGAGCTACGGGCGCACCCGCGCGAACGACTAGCCGCAATTGACGCGCAGCGGAACCGCGCTAGCGTGCCGCCCATGAAAGCCGAGGGGGAGGGGCTGCGGCACGTCGAGGCGCGATCGCTGCATGGCGCCCGCTTCCGCTATTTCGACTTCGTCATGGTCGCGTTCGTGGTGGTTCTGCTGCTGTCGAACGTCGTCGGCGCGGAGAAGCGGTCCTTCGTGACTCTGCCTGGGATTGGCGCCTGGCCGTTCGGCGCGGGCATCCTGTTCTTCCCGATCTCCTACGTCATCGATGACGTGCTGACCGAAGTGTACGGCTACGCCCGGGCTCGGCGCGCGATCTGGGCCGGGTTCGGCGCCTTACTGTTCATGGCGGTCATGGAATGGACTGTGGTCCATCTGCCCGTCGCGCCGGGCTGGACGGGGCAGGCTGCCTATGAGCGCGTGTTCGGCTCAGGCTGGCGGATCATCGCTGCCTCGATGTGCGCTTTCTTCGCCGGCGATTTCCTGAACTCGGTCGTCCTCGCCAAGATGAAGATCTGGACTCAGGGCAAGCATCTCTGGACGCGGACGATTGGAAGTACGGTCATCGGCGAGGGCGCCGACAGCCTGATCTTCTACCCGCTCGCTTTCTACGGAATGGCCGACTGGCCTGCGCAAGTGATGCTCCAGGTCATGCTCAGCCAGTTCATCCTGAAGGTGAGCTGGGAAGCGTTGCTGACGCCGGTCACTTATGCGGTCATCGGTTGGCTGAAGGGCAAGGAAGGGATCGACGTTTACGACGTCGGAACGGACTTTACGCCATTCACGGTCGACGATTAAAATTCGTTCACCTGCCGTTCAATCGCTGAGCGGGAACATTGCGATGACAGGGGGAAGTCGAGTGCGCATGGGCCGGATCGCCATTGCAGCAGCCGCAATAACCTGGGCTGGCGCAGCGCAGGCGACGACCGTGGTCGTCTTCGTCGATCCGATGACCTTCCAGAAGCACACGCGGGTGTTCGACACACCGGGTCCGGATCATCTGTTGATCTGCATGGAGCCGCCGGGGACTGCCGGCTGCACCGAGGTGCCAATCAAGAAACGCCGTTAGGCGCCCCTCCTTAAGCGACTGTCTCCAGCAATCCCTCGAACAGCCGCCGCCCGTCTGTGCCACCGTGCGCCGGTTCGACGACGCGCTCCGGGTGCGGCATCAGGCCGAGCACGTTTCCGGAATCGTTGAGAATCCCGGCGATGTCGCGCGCCGATCCGTTGCACTGGTCGAGGTAGCGGAAGGCGACGCGGCCCTCGCCCTCGAGGCGGTCGAGCGTCGCTTCGTCGGCCTGGTAATTGCCGTCGTGGTGCGCCACCGGGAAGCTGATCCGTTCGCCGGCATCATATTGCGCGGTGAACAGGCTCTGGCTGTTCTCGACCCGAAGCGGAACGGGCCGGCAGATGAAACTGAGGCCCGCGTTGCGCATCAGCGCGCCGGGCAGCATTCCTGCCTCGGTCAGCACCTGGAAGCCGTTGCAGATTCCGACGACCGGTACTCCGCGGTCGGCGGCATCCTTCACCGCCCGCATTACCGGTGAACGAGCGGCCATCGCGCCCGAGCGAAGATAGTCCCCGTAGGAGAAGCCGCCGGGAACGCCGATGAACTCCGTTCCTTCCGGAAGCTCCGTTTCCTTGTGCCAGACCATTGCCGGCTTGCGGCCGGTGATCAGCTCGAGCGCAACCGCGAGGTCGCGGTCGCAATTGGATCCGGGAAAGACGATGACCGCGCTTTTCATGCTTCAGCTCTTAGCGGCGAAATATGCGGGAAACGTGGCAGCTCAGGCGTTTTCGAGTTTCTCGATCCGGAAATTCTCGATGACCGTGTTGGCAAGCAGCTTTCGGCACATATCCTCGATCTCGGAATCGCTCGTGTTGTCGGCGAGGTCGAGTTCGATCAACTTTCCGGCGCGGACGTCATTCACGCCCGAAAAGCCAAGCCCTTCAAGCGCGTGGTGGATGGCCTTGCCCTGCGGGTCGAGGACTCCGGACTTGAGCGTGATGAAAACGCGCGCCTTCATGGATTTTCCAGTCTGCAGATCGAGTGCCCCGCTCCCTATGGCTGCGGCCCACAGCAGGGGCAAGCTTTACACTGCGTTTGGCGACCCGTAGCGCGAGCCGTGGAGGCAGCCATGACCGACGTTCGCGA
>DASTAU010000235.1:0-6177 GCA_035712425.1 Sphingomicrobium sp. | reverse complement strand
CCCTTGTCGTCCGAATAGCCGATGTGGACCATGATGTTGCCGCGGTCGCCGGCGAAGTTGGCGCCTGCGGTCGCGCTGACCTGGTAGCGCGGCCAATCGCCGAGTTCGGTGATGCCGTACTGGACTTCCATGAGGAGGCCTTCGAAGTTGCGCTTGTAGATGAAGTTCACGACGCCGGCGACGGCGTCCGAACCGTAGAGCGACGAGGCGCCGCCGGTCAGGATGTCGATGCGCTCGATGAACTGCGTCGGGATGACATTGAGGTCGACGATCGGCGAACCTGGAAGACCGCCGACGACGCGACGCCCGTTGATCAGGATCAGCGTCCGGTTGGTGCCGAGGTTACGAAGATCGATCGTGGCCGTGCCGGCGCCCGACGTCAGGAACGCCGAGTTCGTCGTGCTGAGCAACGGCGTACCGATTGCCGGGTTCTGGGTCAGGACGTCCTGGACGTTGACCGCGCCCGAGCGGTTGATGTCCTGCTCACCGACCACCTGGACCGGGGCAAGCGAAGTGATGTTCGGCGATACGATGCGCGAACCGGTGACGACGATCGCTTCGTTCGAGGCTGGCGAGAGAGCCGGAGCGGCGGGAGCCGTCTCCGGAGCGACGCAGCCATTTGTCCCTGCCGGAGTACCAGGCGGACAAGTTGACGGTGTCTGGGCATCCTGAGCGAAGGCGGGGGCGGAAACCGCAACCCCTCCAAGCAGCGTCGTCGCGAGCAGCGATCGCTTCAAACTAATGATCATCGTTGTCGTCCCCTCTTCAAGACAGGAACCGGCGAGCGACGGGCAAGAACAAGGTTGCGCCGCCGCATCGCAGGGATCCTGCGAAAGGGACGAAGTAGTTCTATTCGAACTTTATGACTAGCCCGGTTGGACGAAAGGAAATCGAGCGTGTCTTTCCGGTTACACCGGTTGCAGCGACAAGCGCTTGCGCCAAGTCAGACCAGCCTGGAAATGGTCTGAAGCGCGCTGACCGTAGATCCATCGAAATTGCGCTGCACGAATTCGACGAGCGCGGCTTGCCTCAGTTCGGCTGTTACGATCGCGGGCAAATAGAGCACTTCGGTATGACGGCCGCTTCTCCGGCGATGTAGAATGCCCTTGCGAACCAAGCGATTGAGAAGGGTTCGAACGCCGCAGATCGTCAGCGAATCGGCGATGCCGGCCTGCACGTCCCTGGCTGTCGCGCCACCGTTCAAATAGACCAGGCTCGCAAGCTCGCGCATGCGTGGGAAGAGCTTGACGACCTCGGGCGGAAGCGCCTCCCCGACTTCGGCGGGGTGCGTCGGAAGAATTGCCTGGCCCATCGTCTAGCCCTTGAATACATGGCGGTTTAAAAGTACTAATAGAACTAGAAATTGAAAGCAATGGACGTTCGAAATGTATATTGGCGATCAAGCTTCTTTCGATGGTTCCGGCGAACGTTCGCTCGCCAGCGGCCTCCCCCGCGAGGTCGAGCTCCTCTATCGTCGCGAGCGTGAAATCGCGGCCGTCGTCTATCGGCGTGGGCTTGCGACTGCAGAGGATGTCCGGGCAGAACTCACCAGGGACCTGTCAAACCCCGCCGTGCGCTCCATGCTCAACCGCCTGGTGACGAAAGGCATCCTCACTCGAACGCGCTACGGGCCCTATGGCACCTTCATCTATGGACCGGCCCTGACTCCGACGTCAGCAAGAGAAATGGCATTGCGACGCTTTGCGGAGGATTATTACTCGGGGTCGCTGCCATCTCTCGCTCGCGCGATCGCCGACCTGTTCGCAAGCCAAAGCCATTTCGTCGAGACGGAGCACCGGGTGCGCCAAAGGGCCTGATTTGGAGTGAGCCCCCAAGCGAGCGCGAGGTGGTGCCGCTTGCGTGACTCGAACACGCGACCCCATCATTACGAATGATGTGCTCTACCAGCTGAGCTAAAGCGGCTTGGTTCTCTTTGGAGAAAGCGCGCGCCCCCTAACAGCGCGGCGCGCCGCGGGCAAGCACCGCTCGGACTTCCTCTACAACAAACATGCTTAACGCTTTGGTAACCGCCGTCCGCCATTTTCCCCTCAATCTGGAGGGAAGTGGGCGCCGCGCAAATGGACAGTTACCGCGAACATCCGAGCGATTTTGAAGGGCTGGCGTCGTCGGACGCAGCCGTGCCCAATGACGTGGCCGCCGCGATCGGCACCGACGAGCGCCGAATGCACGTGCGTGCCTACAATTATTGGGTCGCTTTGCTGGAGGGACGCGAATTCCCTTCGATCGAGGACCTGGAGCCCGCTGACGTCACCGATTTCGCTGCCAACAGCGTCCTTCTCGATTTCACCTGCGGGCGCGATAATCCGGCGATTCCTTATATCGGCGGCGCAATCCGCGAGGAATGCGGGCTCAGCGAAGATACTCGGCGGATAGCCGACGTCCCGAGCCGCTCCCTGCTGTCGCGTCTCACCGACCATTATCTGCAGATTATCGCCAATCGCGCTCCGATCGGTTTCGAAGCCGAATATGCGAACCAGCGTGAGGAAACGATCTGTTATCGCGGAATCCTCATGCCCTTCTCATCGGACGGAGAGACGATCGATTTCATCTACGGCGTCATCAACTGGAAGTGCGTGGAAGAGCAAGCTCCTGCTTACGTACCGGTCCAGGAGGAGCCCGCCAGCGCCGAGATCGACGAACCTTCGCCCGAAGCCGATGAAACGCTCGAGCTGACGGAAGTCGCCGACGAACCTGCATTTGCGCCTGAAGTCGAAGCGATCGCCGATACGACCGCTGAAACGCCCGCGCCGCATTTCTCCTGGGAAGACGGTCCGCTCGCCGATGTGGAAAGCAATGATCTTCCTGAAATCACCGTTGGCGACGATGCGGCACTTGCCGATCGCCTCTGGGCGGCCCGGGAGACCGCGGATGCCGTAAAGGCGGGCGAGGGCCGGACCCGCGTCGCGCTCTATCGCGCCCTTTCCCTCGCTTACGATTTTGCCCTGGCAGCTCGGCAGAGCCCCGAAGACTATGCCGAGCTGCTTGAGGAATCGGGAGTGAAGGTTCAGGCGCGGGCGCCGATGACGGCCGTGGTCAAGCTCGTCTTCGGGATCGACTATGACAAAGCGCGGCTGACCGAATTCGCGGCGGCGCTGTCCTATGCGCTCCGCCGGGACATTGCCTCGGGCGCGTTCCAGGATCTCATTGAGAAGCAGCCCGGTGGCCTCAAGGCACTGGTCGTGGCCGAGCGTGAGGCTCGACGCCCCGAACCGAAGGCTGACACGAAGGGCGAGGTCGCTCGTGCGCGGCTGCGCTCGGCTCCGACCATCTCCCTCGAAGATGTGTCCACAGAGGAAGAATTCGCGGTTGTCGTGACCCGTCGCGGACCCGACGGACGTCATGAGGCCGTGGCGATCGTCGATGATGAAGCGCTGGTCGAGCGCGCCATTCGTCGCGTCGCTTAAACGCTGAATTACAATTCGGCTAAACAGCCGCGGGGTTGTTCCCCTGCGGAGCGCAGGTCTATAGGCCCGCCGTTCTCGTGACAGCCCCCGGAGCAGAAATCTCAATGACGGCCCATACGCGCCTGGACCCGCCGCTGGTCGAGTCGATTCGCAAGGCGCTGACTGCAAACGCACTCCCAGGTGAAACCCAAGGGCTCGACCGCGAGTCCGAGCGCGAGGCCGCCGAGTTCATCGCGGACGTGGCCGCCAGGCGCCGCCGCGGCGAACTGGCGCTCAAGATCGAATCGACGGGCGGCGAAGCCGGGCGCCGGCGGATGCGCATCGCGATCATCAACGATGACATGCCGTTCCTCGTCGACTCCGTCGCCAATGCGGTCGCGCAGCGCCAGCTGACGATCCACCGGCTGCTTCACCCCGTGGTCTGCGTGGACCGCAACGAGAACGGAGAGCTGGAGCGGGTCGAGGCGCTGTGCGGCGACAAGCACCGCCGCGAATCCATGATGTATCTGGAGCTCGACCGTGCCGACGCTCGCGGCCGGCAGGAGCTCGCTGCCGATCTTCGGCGGGTGCTCGACGACGTGCGGCTGGCGGTTCGCGATTGGGAAAAGCTTCAGGCGCGGATGCGCGCCGACGCCGCGGCCGCCGAGCCGGAAGGCGCCGCGCTTCTCAACTGGTTTGCCGACGGCGCGATGACTCTTCTCGGCTATCATATCGAGAAGCCTTATGAGCAGCCTGCCGAGGCTCTCGGCATCTTCAGCATTCCGGGCGCTCCAACCGACGAAGGCGGATGCCTCGATGCGATGCGCTACCTTGAGAAGGGCGGCGAAGTTCCGCTGATGGCGAAGGCGGAGCGCAAGTCCACCGTTCACCGTCGGGTGCCGCTCGACCTGGTCGTCGTTCCCATCCGGGAGAATGGCAAGGTTACCGCAATCGGAGTCCACGCTGGTCTTTGGACCAGCGAGGCTCTGAGGGTGCAGCCGGGCAAGGTGCCGGTGCTTCGCGAGCGCCTGAAGCAGCTGGACAAGGACTTTGGCTTCGATCCCAAGGGCCACTCCGGCAAGGCGCTCCGCCACGCCGTGGCCTCGCTCCCCCGCGACCTCGTCATCGCCATCGACTATGAGGAACTGCGCGACCTGGTGATGATGGCGATGTCGCTGGCCGATCGTCCGAGGCCCGCGCTTATCCAGGTCCGGAGCATCCTCAAGGGACAGCTGTTCACCTTCGTCTGGCTGCCGCGCGAGGAATTGAGCACCGCGCGCCGCCTCGCGATTGCGATGCTTCTCGAGAATGAAGTGGGCCGCGAAGTCACGAGCTGGACGGTCGAGCTTGGCGACGCCGATCTCGCTCTCATCCGCTACACCCAATATATCGACGAGGATGCGCCACCGCCCGACGCCGGTGCGCTGGATGCCGCCGTCGTCGAGATGGTGCGGGGCTGGGCTCCGGCCGTCGAAGCCGAGCTGATCGCTGCCGCGGGCGCCGCGCGCGCTACGCGTCTCGCGCTCACCTATATCGGGACATTCCCGGACAGCTATCGCTCACGAGCGGCTCCCGAGGAAGGTGCAGCGGACATCCTTCGTCTGTGCGAACTCTCGGGCGACGCCGACCGCGACGTCCGGATTTCGCGGATCGTGACGGA
This sequence comes from Sphingomicrobium sp., assembly GCA_035712425.1. GTDB lineage: Bacteria > Pseudomonadota > Alphaproteobacteria > Sphingomonadales > Sphingomonadaceae > Sphingomicrobium. Next base: position 1,113 of record DASTAU010000235.1, on the reverse strand, counting down.
CCAGCCGCGCCAGTTGCGGCTCAAGGCTTATCGAGAGAGCGGCCTCATCCCGCTCTCCGAGGCGGTGCCGGTGCTCGAAAATTTCGGCTTTCGGGTGCTGGAAGAGCTTCCGACCGAGCTGGATGGTGGAATCGGCTATATCCACGATTTCCACGTCGAAGTCGGGCCAGAGGCGGATGTCGATTCGATCCTCGCCCGGGCGACGGAGATCGAGCGCGCAATTGCAAACGTATTGTGCGGGGCGGCGGAGGACGATGAGTTCAACCAGCTCGTGCTCTACGCTGGCCTCGATACGCAGGCGGTCGTGTGGATCCGCGCGTGGTTCCGCTATCTCCGTCAGACCGGGAGCGCCTTCAGCCTCGTCACTGTCGTCGATGCGCTGCGGCGGGCCCCGAACGCGACGCGGGCGCTGATCGGCCTGTTCGTTGCGGCGCACGACCCCTCGGCGAAGAAGCGCGACGAACAGATTGCCGATTACCGCGAGCAACTCGATCGATCGCTGGCCAAGGTGCGGTCAATCGATGACGACCGCATCTTGCGCCGTCTCCGCTCGCTCGTCCTCGCGATTTTGCGCACCAACGCATTCGCGCCCGCAGCCGAAGAGGCGCTGGCGTTCAAGATCAATTCCTCGCAGGTTCCCGGCCTTCCAGCGCCAGTGCCATGGCGTGAAATCTGGATCTACAGCCCCCGCGTCGAGGGAATCCACCTGCGCGGCGGACCCGTTGCTCGCGGCGGAATTCGATGGTCGGACCGGCGCGACGATTTCCGCACCGAAATCCTCGGGCTGATGAAAGCTCAGCTGGTCAAGAACGCCGTCATCGTCCCGACCGGCGCCAAGGGCGGCTTCTATCCCAAGCAGCTTCCGCCGATGTCGAATCGCGAGGCGTGGCTGGGCGAAGGGACCGAAAGCTATCGAATCTTCATCCGCTCATTGCTCTCGATCACCGACAACCTGGTGAACAACAAGGTCGTGCATCCGGATTCGGTCGTGATCCATGACGGCGACGATCCTTATTTCGTGGTCGCCGCCGACAAGGGCACCGCGACCTTCTCGGACATTGCCAACGGGATCGCGCTCGAGCACAATTTCTGGCTTGGCGACGCCTTCGCGAG
>DASTAU010000234.1:0-2344 GCA_035712425.1 Sphingomicrobium sp. | reverse complement strand
GCGGTCCGCACCGTTCGAGATCTTGCGCGAAATGCCGCCGCCGTGGCTGGTGTTCGGCATGAGAACGCAATAGCGGCCCGCGAGCGACAAATAGGTGGTCAGCGCCGCGCCCTTGTTGCCGCGCTCTTCCTTGACGACCTGTACCAGCAGCACCTGGCGCCGCTGGATCACGTCCTGGATTTTGTAACGGCGGCGGAGCGCCTGGCGCTTCTTGCGAAGCTCGTCCGCGGCGGACTCGTCTACCGGCGAGCGGCTGGAGCCGGTGCCCGCCTCATGGGTCTCATCGCCATTCTCCCCGTTCTCGCCAGCATCGCCGCTCTCGACGAGGTCCTCATCGTCGCTTTCGATGGCCTCGTCGGATTCTTCGGCCTCATACTCCGCCGCGCGAAGGCGTTCCTCTTCGGCGGCATGCTCGGCTTCCTCGCGAAGCAGCGCCTCGCGATCTGCCTTGGGGATCTGGTAATAATCCGGATGGATTTCGCTGAAGGCGAGGAAACCGTGGCGGTTTCCGCCATAATCGACAAACGCCGCCTGGAGCGACGGCTCGACCCTTGTGACCTTGGCTAGATAGATATTCCCTTTGAGCTGCTTGTGCTCGGCGGATTCGAAGTCAAACTCCTCGATCCGGTTTCCTTTGACGACCGCAACCCGGGTCTCTTCCGGGTGGCGCGCATCGATAAGCATGCGCATGGACATTGAAATTTCTCCGCGCGCGCCGGTTCAGCGTTGGGACGCTCCGTCGCGCGATGTTTGGCGCCTCGCCGCCGGCGTACAGGCCGGAAAGCATGGCGGGATGACTGGAAAGCGCTTCTGCTCGGCTCGCCATCCCGCGCCTTTGCGCAGGGAACGCCGCTTCATCGAAGAGAGAATGAAGGGCATTCTGTGGCGTCATTCGAGCTTCAACCTCGTGAAGCCGCGGCCCGTCGCACCGTCCGCGGCATGAATGCTCCGGCGGAAGCGCCGAAGATCGAAGCTGAGGTAGCATCGCGGACTCGCCGCTGCAACACCGCTGGCCCGGGATACTTCCACCGTTGCGATTGGCGGCTATAGCAGGCGCGATGATGCAAAAGGCGACTACGCTGCTGATGTTCGGAGCCACCGGCGACCTTGCCCGGCGGATGCTGCTTCCGTCGCTCTATGGGCTGGACTCCGATGGACTTCTTCCGCCGGAACTCAGGATCATCGGCACGGCTCGAACCGAGCTCGACGACGCAGGCTTTCGCGAGCGCGCGAACGAAGCGCTCCATGAGCATTTGCCAGAGGGCTTCTACAGCCAGGGGATCGCGGACCGCTTTCTCGAGCGGCTTCATTATGTGACGGTCGACATCACCCACCCGCCCGATTTCGAGCGGCTTTGCAGTGCGGTCGGTGACCCCTGTGCCGGTGTAGCCATTTTCCTTTCGACCGCGCCGTCGCTGTTCAAGGCGACCATCGATGGACTGGCGGCGGCGGGGCTCGCTTGCCCGACCGTGCGGATGGCCCTCGAGAAGCCGCTGGGGACCGATCTCGAATCCAGCCGCGAAATCAACGACGCGGTTTCGGCGCATTTCCCCGAAGACCGCATTTTCCGCATCGACCATTATCTGGGCAAGGAGACAGTTCAGAACCTGCTGGCGCTGCGCTTCGCCAATTCGATGTTCGAGCCGCTGTGGAACAGCACGCACATCGACCATGTCCAGATCACGGTAGCCGAGACGATCGGCCTGGAGGGCAGGGGCGATTATTACGACCAGTCGGGCGCCCTTCGCGACATGGTCCAGAACCACATGCTCCAACTGCTGGCGCTGGTCGCGATGGAGCCGCCGGCTGATTTCAACTCGACCGCGGTTCGGGACGAGAAAGTGAAGGTGCTGCGGTCGCTGCGTCCGATCAATTCGAGCGATGCCGAAGCGACGACGGTCATCGGCCAATATGCCCGCGGCGCGATCGATGGAGAGACCGTTCCCGGTTACATTGAGGAGGTCGGTCACGAAAGCACGACCGAGACCTTCGTTGCCTTGAAGGCCAACGTCGACAATTGGCGCTGGAAGGGCGTGCCTTTCTACATGCGCACGGGCAAGCGCATGCCCGAGCGGTACACCGAAATCTTCATCCAGTTTCGCGATGTGCCGTTTTCGATTTTCGCTTCGCGCGGCGCGACTACACAGCCGAACAAGCTGATTATCGGGCTCCAGCCGGATGAAAGCATCGAATTGCGGCTGATGTCGAAAACCCCGGGGCTCGATCGGCAGGGAGTCAGGTTGCGCGAAATTCCGCTCGATATCGGGCTTGCGAATGCGTTCAGCGAATATCGCCGGCGGATCGCCTACGAGCGGCTTCTTCTGGATCTCATCGAAGGCGACCC
>DASTAU010000233.1:0-3212 GCA_035712425.1 Sphingomicrobium sp. | reverse complement strand
GCGAACGGCGATACGCCCCTCATTACGGCGGCGAGGGTGGGTTTCGACGAGGCTGCCGATTGGCTCATCGGCCTCGGGGCAGAGGTCGACGAAACCAACAAGGCGGGCGAGACGCCGCTTATCGTTGCCGTCCAGCAACGGGACATACGGCTGGTCAGGTTGCTTCTTGACCATGGCGCCGATCCGGACCGCACCGACGCCGCAGCTGGATATTCGGCGCGGGACTATGCGGCCCGTGATGCGCACACGCGCGATATTCTGCAGGTGATCGAACGGAAGAGACCAAAGCCGAGCAAGTCCGCGGCTAACTAGCCTCGCCGAGAGACGGATCGATCTGTCCCGCAAGCCGGCGCGCGGCTCTCCGGGCGAAGCGCAACAGTTCAGCCTTCCGACGCGCCGGAGCAAGCGGCCGGTGCGTCGCCGGGCGAATGAGGGCTGCATCGTAGCGATCGGCGACGATCAGGCCCGCCTCTGATGGCAAATAGCGATCCTCTTCGAGGATATGCGTGAGATGTGGTGGGACCGCCCAGAAGAAGCGGTCGCAATAATCGAGGTAATCGGTCCATTTGCAGTCGCCGACCAGGTCAGCCTTCGCCACCTTGATTTCGACGATAGTCAGCCCGCCCTTGGCGTCGATTGCCATGAGATCGGCGCGGCGGCCGTTTGGAAGCGGCATCTCGCAGATCGCGAACAGGTCCTGGCGGCAGAACAGCCGGGTAACTCCGCGCGCGACATCGGTCGCGATCGGCTGCTCATCGGTGAAGCAGAGGGACTCGAGCTGACTGGCCATCGCTCCTTGCTAGAACGAAATGGCAACAAAAGGAAAGGCGGGCGAGAATGAACTCGCCCGCCAGCCCGCCCGCAACTCTAAAAATATTATTAGCGGAAGAAAACGTGGTTGCCGATCGAGGCGACCTTCTTCAGGTGCCAGCCCGGCGACACATAGCGCGCATGGAAGAACAGCGCGTTGCCGACCGGCGAATCCTTGAGGTGCTGGTCGACAATCTTCGCGATCGCCACCGCGGTCTGCCACTGGCGGTTGCTGTGCGCGACGTGCGGCAGCGAGCCGCCATGGACGAAAGAGAACTGGCCGCGCTGGAACAGCACGCCGCAATAGGTCGAAGGGAAGCGCCCGCCGCTGTCGGCGCGGTTGGCGATCACCTGGCCGACTGCCAGTTGGCCGGCGAGCGGCTCGCTCTTGGATTCGAAATAAATGCCGGTGGCGAGGCATTCGAGCTCGCGACTTCCGGCTTCGGGACCACGGAGATCGGCTACCATCGAAGCGAGATCTTCCGACCGATCGATTGCCGCTTGGTCGGCATTTTCGTCAGTCGGCGTCTCGGGCGTATCTGCGTCCGGTTGGGCCAGTTGCGGCTGCCCGTTGGGGTCGATCAGTTCGGGAATCGACGCCTTCGCCAGAGTCGCGTTGGCGGTCGAGACCAAGGTCTCGTTGGCAGGTCCGGCTTCCGCCGGAGCAATCGTCGTTGCAGTTAGCGCAGCACAGATCAGCAACGCCGTGCGAAAAGAAGCCAACAGTCTTACCGTGAAAGTGCGGCAAACCGCAGAATATCAGACGCGTATTACTTGCGAATACTCCCGCTTGCGCCCGCTGCGATTCCCCGTCTCGCGTGGCATCCTTGGCGTTTCTGTGCCGAGCAGGATGCCCCCCGCTCTTGTTGTTGCCCAAGGTTTCACCCGCCCCGCGTCGGGGGTCAACCCAAACCGGTCGTTTCAGCGATGAATCGTTCCGGCTCTGCGATATCCAGTTCGATCGCCCAGAGGTCTTCGTCGAAGCGTGCGCGGCGTCCGATGAATTCACTAACATCGGTGGAACTCGCCGAATCGCCGGGTCCGACAGTCTGCCAGGCATAGCTTCCATCGAGGCTGAGAACGCGCTCCAGGCAAGCGAAATGGCGGCCCCTGCTGGCCACCAGAAGAAGTAGCGACCCGCGGTCGGGATCGCCTTTTCTCATTACCGTAGCAAAATCTCCGGAAGCGGCGGCGCGCCGGAGGATGCTCGCGATCTCTACGTGCGCTGGGAGCCGGTCGCTCAGGCTGCGTCCCGCTCGTCGGCACCCATCAGCACGGCGGCAAGCGCATCGCGGGTCCGGGCGCCGCGCATTTTTTCGAGGGTTGCAGCATTGCGCGTCACCCGGCTGATTGCCGCAAGGGCCTTCAAATGCCCGGCGCCGGCATCGGGTGGCGAGAGCAGAAGGAAGACGAGATCCACCGGTCCGCCATCGATCGCCTTGTAGTCGAGCGGCTCCGAGAGGCGCGTGAAGAGGCAATAGATCTGCTTCAGGCCATCGATTTTTCCATGAGGAATGGCGACTCCATGACCGAATCCGGTCGAGCCGAGCTGCTCGCGCTCCGACAGGCTCGCGAGGATCGCGCCGGAATCGAGCTCCAGCCTCTGCGCCGCAAGATTAGCCAGCTGCTGCAGCAAGGCTTTCTTGCTGCCGCCAGGAAGGGCTGTCTTGATGGCGTCGAAATCCAGGAAGTCGGCAAGTTGCATCGTCAAACTCTAAGAAACGCCGCGGCTGTCGCACTGCCGCTCAAGAAAGAGAAGTGGGTTCAGTCGCCGTGCGGCTCAACCCAGCCGATGTTTCCGTCCTCACGGCGATAGATCATGTTGAATTCGCCAGTGCCGCTGTTCTTGAACATCAGGGCGTTGGTGTTCCTGAGGTCCATCATCATGACCGCATCGGAGACGCTCGCCTCGGGAATATCAACGCGCGTTTCGGCGACGATCGCCGGATGCGCGGCCTCCTCATCATTGTCCGACTGGGACGCCGAGAAGATCGTGTAAGCGGCATTCTCGACATAGGCCTGGCTATTGTCTTCGGCCTTCCGGTCCTTCAGCCGGCGCATGTAGCGCCTGAGCTGCTTTTCGATTCGATCGGCCGCGCCGTTGAACGCCATCTGCGGCTCACGCGCGCTGTGCGAGGCCTTGAGGACCACCCCCTGCAGGACGGGCGCGACAATATCGCAGGTGAATCCGTTGTCGGCGGCTCGACCAAAGGTAACGTTGGCGCCGAGCGCTCGCGAAAAATATTTCTGGGTGATCTCCTCGATGCGCTGCTGCGCATATTGATGCACCGATTCGCTGGTATCGACCTGATGGTCTGCGACCCTGACGTCCACTACCCTGCTCCTTCCGACCGGCGGCCGCTTAGGACCCGCCAAAAGCCGCCGTCAACTGACGGCGAAGC
>DASTAU010000232.1:0-3014 GCA_035712425.1 Sphingomicrobium sp. | reverse complement strand
TTGGCGACCCCGACAGGATTCGAACCTGTGGCCCTCAGATTAGGAATCTGATGCTCTATCCTGCTGAGCTACGGGGTCGCTGAGGAGGGAATAGGGGCACGCGCCCCCGCAATCAATTGAGCTGCTCGGGCGGCCTGACCGGAAGCGGGAGCGGAGCAACGGGCACGCCCTCGTCGACCAGCGACTTCGCCTGATCGAGCGTCGCGCTGCCGTGGACCTGTTCGGGAGCGCGTTCGCCGCTGTGGATCGCGCGCGCGGTGTCGGCAAACTGATCGCCGACCCAGCGCGAATCCTTGAGCATCTCGGCCTGCATCGCCGCCAGTCGTGCGAGCGGATTCTCCGAGCCCTTGCGCGGAACGCTCGGAGCCATCGGCGCCTTGCCGACATTGGCCGACTGGCAGAACGGACATTGGACGAGGCCGGCGCTCTTTTGCTCATCGAAATCTGCGTTCGAGCGGAACCAGGCCTCGAATATCTCGCCGCCGTCGCGGCAGTGGAGATCGAAAACGATCACAGCGTCACCGCCTCGGGGATAATTCTTCGGTGGTTAAGCGCCGGTATGCGGCCGCGGACGTCGGAGATGCGCTTCAAATCGATATCGGCAAAGCCAACGCCCGGCTGCTCGCCCATGTCGAGGAGGACCTCGCCCCAGGGATCGATGACCAGGCTGTGGCCGAAGGTGTTGCGGCCATCGTCATGATGTCCGACCTGGGCCGCCGCGACGATGAAAAGCCCGGCCTCGATCGCTCTTGCTCGCAAGAGAATATGCCAGTGCGCCTTTCCGGTCGGGACAGTGAACGCCGCCGGAACAGCGATGACGTCGGCGTCGGCCTCGGCAAGCCGCGCGAACAACCCGGGGAAGCGCAGATCGTAGCAGATGGTGAGGCCGAGCTTGCCGATCGGCGTCCCGTTGACCAGCACCACGTCCTTGCCCGCCGAATAGACGTTGGATTCGCGCCAGCTTTCGCCGGTCGGCAAATCGACGTCGAATAGGTGAAGTTTATCGTAACGCGCTCGGATGTTCCCTTCGCGGTCGATGACGAAGCCGCGGTTCGCGACCTTTCCGTCATCGACGAGAACCGCGAGCGATCCGATGTGAAGCCAGATGCGGTGCTGTTTCGCCGCTTCACGGCAGGCGGCGAGGACGTCATCTTCTTCCTCGCGATGAAGGTTCTTCGCTGCCCTGGTCGAATCTCGGTCGAGCAGCCCGGACATTTCGGGCGTGAACAGAATTTCGGCACCGCCGGCAGCAGCTTCAGCGATCGCCTTGCCGAGCCCATCCGCGTTCGCCGCAGGGTCGATGCCCGTGTTCGACTGGAATAGAGCGATCCGCGTCATTTGATCAGGTCGTCCAGGCGGCCATTGCGCTCGAGCTCGTGGAGATCATCGCAGCCGCCGACGTGGTGTTCGCGGATGAAAATTTGCGGGACGGTAGTCCTTCCATTGGCACGCTGGATCATCTGCTCACGAAGCTCGCCGCCGTAATCGACGGAAATCTCGCTATACTCGATGCCCTTGGCCTCGAGCAGCGCCTTGGCTCTCCAGCAATAAGGACAGAACGCCTTCGTATAGATCTCGATCGTCACGCCAAATTCCTTCAGGCGGATACTTAGGCATTCGCGTCAACGCATCAATTGGGAAGGTTTCACCACGCGCGCCCAACTGACGAGCTCGACGCGGACGGCGCCGGCGCGTTTGAGGACCCTGGCGCAGGCGTCAGCGGTGCTTCCGGTGGTGAGGACATCGTCGACAAGGATGATGGTCTTGCCCGCGACGGAACCCTTGTTTGTTACCTGAAAGGCGCCCGCGACGGTCTTGCGTCGTTGAACCGGGCTCATCCCCTTGAGCGGTGGCGTGCGCCTTGTTCGTCGAAGCAGGCTTGGGTCGGAATTGAGCTTCAACCGACGGGATAACTCGCGGGCGACGAGCGCCGACTGATTGAAGCCGCGTGTCCACAGCCTGGTTCGATGAAGCGGTACGGGCACCAGCATCGCATCTCCATCAGACCTGACCAGCGGCGCCATATAATGCGCCATGGTCCGCGCGATCGCGACCTTGCGGCCGTATTTGAGGCGGATGGCGAGGCTTCGCGAGAGATCGTCATATGCGACCGCCGCCCTGGTGCGCGATATTCTCGGCGGCACAGCAAGGCAGCGCGCGCAGGTGGTCTGCTCGGTCGCCTGAAGCGGAAGGCCACAACAGGCGCAGCCAGTTTCGCCCAGGAACTCAACCTGTTTCCAGCAATCCGGGCAGAAGCTGTGAACGTCCTCGACGATTGTCCCGCAGCCCGCGCACCGGGGCGGAAGCGCGAAATCGAGCATCGATCGCGCGCACCGGCGAACAATCCTCCCTACCTCCATTGCCTTCTTGTCGCTCGGCGCGAGGCATCGCACAAGCACGCCGTGCCCGACCTCTTTGACATGGAGCTGCGCGCGCTTCGCCGCGAGCGGGCGGCCCGGATGGGTCCCGAGCTATTTCTGCTCGACCGCGCATTTGCCGACTGTCTCGAACGGATCGAGCTTCAGGACCGCCGCTTCGAGCGCGCCCTGATGATCGGCTGCCCCGATCCGGCGTGGCCCGAGCGCCTTCGGAACGTCGTCGGTCATGTCGACGTTCGCGACCCCGGCCCACTGTTCGCGGCCGTGGGAGAGGGCGAAGTCATTGTCGAAGATGCTTGGGAGCCGCCGGGCCAGACGTATGATTTGGTGATCGCCATCGGGACACTGGACACGGTGAACGACCTTCCGATCGCGCTTCGCCTGATCGGTTATGCGATGCAAGCCGACGCGCTGTTGATCGGTGTCATATCCGGGGGTGAAACGCTTCCTCAGCTCCGCTCCGCGATGCGCGCCGCTGATGCGCTTGCCGGCGGCGCCTCGGCACATGTCCATCCTCGTATCGAGCCATCCGCGCTCCCCGCCTTGCTAAGCGACGCGGGTTTTGTTCGGCCCGTGGTGGATGTCGATCGCGTTCAGGTCTCCTACCTTTCGATGGACAGGCTGATCGGCGACCTT
>DASTAU010000231.1:0-2867 GCA_035712425.1 Sphingomicrobium sp. | reverse complement strand
AGTTCGACCGAGGCCGCATCCCCCAGAGCGGGAGCAAGCTTGCTGCTGACAGTCACCCCGAGCGCGCTGATCTTGCGAATGGAGCATGGCTCGCGTGAACCGCCGACCGTCAGGGTTCCCGAATCGAAGGGGCCCTTCTCGTCCCCGGCCCACGAATCCTCGGGCCATGGGAGGCGGTCACCCACGACAACGGTTGTGACTGAAGGGGTGTCAGCCATTTCTCATCCAGCACTCGTCCATCCCTTGCGCCCTGTTGGGCTAACAAGTCGCTAACGATTGCTCAGGAATGTGCGTCGCAATCCGCCTGATATCGGTCTACTTCAGCCGTATCGATGATCGGGGGAAAAAGGGGTTCGCGCCATGAAAACGCTCATTGCCTTCGTCCTTGGCGTAATCGCCGTGCCCGTCATCTTCGTCCTGGTTGGAATCGCCGGGTGGCTCCCCAGCAATTCCACGTCCGAGCCGCCTCATTGGGAATCGTCGCTTGGAATGCGCGCGCTCGATGCTTCGCTCGAAAAGCGCTCCGACGCCTTCAGCAATCCGGTCGAGGCCAACGACAAGGCCGCTCTGGCGTCCGGCGGCAAAATTTACGCGGCCAAATGCGCCGTTTGCCATGGCAGCGCTACGGGTCCGAGCGATTGGGGCGCGAAGGGCTTCTACCCCCGCGCGCCGCAATTCTTCCAGGAAGGCACCGACGTGTCCGCGCCCGAGGCATATGCGGCGATCCACGATGGCGTTCGCTATTCCGGCATGGGCGCTTGGCGCGGCCAGCTGAAGGATGACCAAATCTGGAAGGTCGCGAACTTCGTTGCGGGCATTCAGGCGCCCGGCGGCAAGAAGATGGACATGGATTGAGCGGACTCGACAACGGTCTCGTTCGACAATTTATTTAATAACTTCAGTTTCTTGCGATTCTCCGACGCGAACCTCCGGCGGGATTCGCTTCCGCTTGGCACAGCCTGATAAACGGCAATTGGAGGAACCCGACTCGGGGCCAGTGCATTCTCGCAGCAAAAGTCAATAGCAAATTCAGGTGTTTAAAATGAGGAAGCTAGCCATTGCGCTGGCGCTGACGGGTTCGTGCGTATTTGCGAGTACCATTGCTGTTACGCCGGCCTCCGCGCTGGAAACCTACGAAGCCAGGATGGAAGCGAGCGACGCTGCGTCCCAGGCGCGCGTCGATCTTGTCGACGCCTTCGGCCCGAAGGTCATCAAGCCAGGACAATATGTCTGGCGCGACGTCCCCCAGGGCGCGGGTCCCGAACGCGTCGTCATCAGCCTGTCGGATCAGATGGCCTACCTCTATCGGGGCGACACCCTGATGGCGGCGGCGTCCATCTCGACCGGCCGCGACGACAAGCCGACCCCGACCGGCATCTTCTCGGTGCTCAACAAGACGGTGATGCACCATTCGAACAAATATGACGACGCGCCGATGCCGTTCGCCCAGTTCTTCGAATCCCACGGCATCGCGATGCATGCCGGATACAACCCGGGTCACCCCGCCAGCCACGGCTGCGTCCGCCTGCCGGCGGGCTTTGCCAAGAAGCTCTATTCGGTGACCGACGTCGGTACGCCGGTCTATATCGGCGCGTAATTTGCCGAGGGCCGCGCGGCGTAGGTGGCGCGGCCCCAGTCTTTCTCCCCAAACCCGGCGCGGTTGATCCCGCGCCGGGATACGCCCATGCAGCCCAAGAGTTGAGCGTTCCAAAGCCAGCACACCAGGAGAATGAGAACATGGCCAGGAAGGCGACGGGCCATAGCCGAACCACCAGCAGCGCCAGGACCGCCAGGAAATCCACCAAGAAGACGACAGCGGTTGCACGGCGGCCAAGTTCCGGCGGCGGCTCCCGCTCGGACGAGAATATGGGCGATGCATTCATCAAGCTTTTGCAGAGCCCCTTCGTCGCCGAACTCGTCGCCGTCGCGGCGACCGCCGCGCTTGCTTCGCTTGCCGAGCATGGCTTCACCAGCGGCAACGGTGGACGAGGGAAGCGCGCGGGCAAGGCTGTCAAGGAAGCGGGCAAGGCCGCCGCCAAGGCCGTCGGCCGGCGGCTAGGCAACGAAATCGACGAGATCCGGAAGGCGGCTAAGGGCGGCGCAAAAGCGTAAGCCGGGCGCGGCCTACGACCCGGCTGGTTTCAATCACCAGCTCGCCAGGAACGACGTTGTCGCCACGCTCGGTCTCGACGCTCAGCCAGCCGCCGCGCGCTAGCCAGGAGGCTTTGCAGAGCGATTGCACGACCGAGCTCCCGGAACCGGGCGCATAGGGCGGGTCGGCGAGGATCAGATCAAACGGGTCGGACCGCGGCAGCGCAAGCGCCGAACCCGCAATCACCAGCACTCGATCGCCCGCACCAAGCTTCTCGGCGTTGCGCCTGATAACGGCGGACGCTGCGGCGTCGGATTCGACGAATGCCGCGCTCGCCGCTCCCCGCGAAAGCGCCTCTAGGCCGAGCGCCCCGCTCCCGGCGAACAGGTCGGCGACCCGCAAATCCTCGAAGCTGCCGAGCCGGCTCGCCAGCATGGAGAACAAGGTTTCCCGCACACGATCGGCGGTCGGGCGGGTGCCAGCTCCCGCAGGAGCTTCGATCGCCCTGCCCCGCCACTCGCCGGCGATGATCCTCATCAGCTCCTCCCCGGAACGGGGAGGGGGACCATGCGAAGCATGGTGGTGAGGCCGATGAGGGCGAAATCGACCCCTCCGTCGGCCTTCGGCTGCCACCTCCCCGTTCCGGGGAGGATCATTTCAGACTTTTTCGGAGCGCTTCCACGTCGACGCTTCCGATCTCATCGACGCCGCCCGGGTTCAGGTCCTCCACCGTGAACGGGCCGTAGGCAGTCCGGATCAGCCGCGAGACCTGCAG
>DASTAU010000230.1:0-2203 GCA_035712425.1 Sphingomicrobium sp. | reverse complement strand
CAGGCCTCGCGCTTCGCGTCATCGACCTCGTCGCAAGCATCGAGATAGGCATTGAGTGAGCATTTTGCGTCAATGACCAACTTTCGACCGCCCGGAAGGCGAACGATGACGTCAGGCCTCAGCCGGCCGTCGTCCGTCTGCACCGACACCTCAGTCTCGAAATCCGCATGCTCGCTGAGGCCCGCCTGTTCGAGCACATTTTTAAGGCTTTGCTCTCCCCAGCGACCTCTCGCCTTTGGCGAAGCGCGAAGGGCATTGACCAGATGCCTAGTCTCATCGCGGACCTGTCCCTGCCCTGTTCGCACCAGTTCCACGGCCTCACGCAAACCGGCGTAATGGTCCACGCGCTCCTTTTCGATTGACTGGAGCTTGTCCTGGTAGGCTTTGAGCAGGGTTTCGACTGGAGAAACAGCCTGGGTGAACTTCTCCCCGGCCTGGTCGAGAAACGACTTCCGGGCGTCGCCGAGCAGCTTGTTGGCAATCTCGTGAAATTGTGCCGAGAGGCTTTCTTTCGCGTCCTTTAGCGCTTCGATCTGCTGCTGGAAGGCCTTCTCGCGCTCCTCCTGAGCGGCCTTGAGCCCCGCAAGCTCGCTGACCGCAGCACGATTGGAGTCCCGTTCCTTCACGACTTCGTCCAGCTGGAGCCGAAGATTCTCGACGGTTTGCTTCGCGCCAGCGCTCTCGCGGCTGGCCCATAGCCAGCCAAGCGCCGCGCCGACGATCAGAGCGACAAGCACAAACCCAAAAACGGCCGCGTCCACCATGACTCCCCCGGAACAGAATGAGAACTGTATGCCCTCGCGCGCGCCGGCTCAAGCGCAACATGCATGAAATCATCGGCAAATCATCGGCACCCCATCATTCATCCACAGCTTCGATCGACGCAGCCTCCTGGGCTTCCGCAACTGACGGTGATCTGACGCACAGGAGGGACTGATGATGAATATGAGTATGCGCCTCGGAGGCGCTTTGCTGACGACCGTGATGCTGGCGGGAGCCGCAGCGGCCATGCCGCCGTTCGGCGACTGGTCCGATCCCGCGAACCTCGCCAGCATTCCCGGCACTGGAAGCGGGATCAGCACGCCGGCGGTCGATGGCTGCGCAAGCCTGTCGCCCGACGGGCTCAGCATTGCCTTTACCTCGAACCGCACGGGCAACTTCGACATCTATGTGGCTACGCGGCCGAGCAAGTCCGCGGCCTTCGGCAGCCCGTCGCGGCTCCCGGCGCCGATCAGCACGAGCGCGAACGAGGCGTGCCCGACGCTCGTCCAGGGAAATCGCCTTTTCTTTTCGAGCGATCGGGACGACCCCGCCTATGACCTCTACGTCGCGCGCAAGGTCGCCGGGAGCTGGTCCGTCACCCGCCTTGGACCGAACATCAATCAGCCAGGCTGGCTGGAGGAGAGCGCCGCCATCTTCGAGGACGGCGATCACGAAGTCATGCTGTTTTCGAGAAGGTCGCCCGATGGAGACGAGGGGAAGATCTACCAGAGCATCGATGGGGGGCCGGCGACCCTCGTTGCCGGTGGACCCCACAGTTCCGCTTCCGACAACCGGCCAAGCATCACGCATGACGGGCTCACCATCTTCTTCGACTCGAACCGCTGGGGGACGCTTGGGGATCAGGACCTGTTCTATGCGACCCGGTCAAACACGTCGGAGCCGTTCGGGGATGCGATCCACCTCGAGAGCCTGAGCTCGCCGGGGTTCGATGCGCGGCCCTTCATCAGCTGGGACGGGACGATGCTGACCTTCTCGTCGGCAAGGGCCGGCAATCCCTCGCCAGCGCCGGATATCTGGTTCGCTACCCGGAGCCGGGCGACCGGCGGCGAATGAACCCACGCCTGGCCATCGGACCGCATCCCTGGATGGAACCTTTGGAAACCTTCTTCGCTCGCCCTATGAAGCGAGGGAGGAGAAAATCCATGTCCATCCGCAAGATGATCAGCCTGCACCCCGACGTGCACGGTCACGTCAACCAGCCGCTCGGGGATGCGGTCCATCACATGATGTATTGCGCGAAGATGTGCCGGAGCTGCGCCGACGCCTGCGCTGCCGAACATATGGACATGCGGCAGTGCATCCGTGCGTGTCTCGATTGCGCCGATGTATGCGACGCCGCGTGCAATGTCGGCCTCAGGCGCACCGGCTCCAACGAGCAGGTGCTTCGCGAGACGCTCGAGCTGTGCGCCCGCGTTTGCGA